>DASSPL010000332.1:0-11972 GCA_035699685.1 Burkholderiales bacterium
CGATCCGCATCACCGATTTTCTCGCCGCCGGCTTCGGCGGCTCGAACCCGCTCGCGCGCGCGGCGCGCGGCGCGGCGTTGACGGCGCTGGATATTTTTCCCGCGCCGCGCAGATTTTTCGCGCGCCGCATGATCTTCGGCGCCTCCGCGCTTCCCTGACAAAAGATTTGCGGATAAAATTTTTGCTCCCCTCGTTCAAGTCCACGGAATGAAGATCGGCGCCCACGTGCTGCCCGTTTATCGCGATGCGGCAGTATTCGTCGCTCCGATGGCCGGCATCACCGATCGTCCGTTCCGGCACCTCGCCCGGCGCTACGGCGCCGGGCTCGCGGTCTCCGAGATGGTGTCCTCGCGTCCCGAGCTGCGCGGCTCGCGCAAGACGCAGCTGCGCCTCGATCACGCCGGCGAGCCCGGTCCGATATCGGTGCAGATCGCGGGCAGCGACCCGGCGATGCTCGCCGATGCGGCGCGCTTCAACGTCGAGCGCGGCGCGCAGATCATCGACATCAACATGGGCTGCCCGGCGAAGAAGGTGTGCAACGTCGCCGCCGGGTCCGCGCTGCTGGACAACGAGCCCCTGGTGGCGCGCATCGTCGAGGCGGTGGTCAAGGCCGTCGACGTGCCGGTGACGGTGAAGATCCGCACCGGACCGCGGCCCGGGCGCCGCAATGCGCTGCGCATCGCGAGGATCGCGCAGGAGGCCGGCGCGCAGCTCCTTTCCATCCATGGCCGCACGCGCGCCTGCATGTTCGAGGGGCAGGCGGAATACGACACCATCGCGGAAGTGAAGGCCGGTATCTCGATCCCGGTGATCGCCAATGGCGACATCGCGACGCCCGAGCAGGCAAAGGAGGTGCTGCGGCGCACCGGCGCCGACGGCATCATGATCGGCCGCGCCGCGCAGGGCAGGCCGTGGCTGTTCCGCAGAATCACGCACTACCTCGCCACCGGCGAGCTGCTGCCGGATCCGACCACGCGCGAGCGCGCCGCGGTGCTGGTCGAGCACCTCGACGGGCTTTACGATCTCTATGGCGACGAGCAGGGCGCGCGCGTCGCCCGCAAGCACATTGGCTGGGCGGTACGCGAACTGCCGGGAGGGGAGAGCCTGCGCAGCGCCGTGAACAGCCTCACGGCGGCAGGAGCGCAGCGCGCTGCGGTGAACGACTACTTCGAGAGGCTTGCCGCATGAGCCGCGGGAACGAGCTGCACGACGCCGTAAAGCGCTCGCTCGAGCGCTATTTCAAGGACATGGACGGCGAGAAGCCCACCTCCATCTACGACATGGTCCTGAAGAACATCGAGAAGCCGATGATCGAGACGGTGCTCGGGCACGCCGAAGGCAACCAGTCGCTCGCCGCGCAGATGCTCGGCATCAACCGCAACACGCTGCGCAAGAAGATGCAGCAGCTGCGGATCAAGGGATAGTGTCGCCTTAGTGTCCCACGCGCGTCGGGCGCTCGTCAGCGTCTCGGACAAGACCGGCATCGTCGACTTCGCCCGCGGCCTCGCCGCCGCGGGATTCAGCATCCTCTCGACCGGCGGCACCGCCGCGCTGCTCGCGCGCGAAGGCATCGCCGTCACCGAGGTCGCCTCCTACACCGGCTTCCCGGAGATGCTCGAGGGACGGGTGAAGACCCTGCACCCGAAGATCCACGCCGGCCTCCTCGCGCGCCGCGACCAGGAGGCGGAGCTCAGGCGCGCCGGCATCGACCGCATCGAGCTCGTCGTGGTGAACCTCTATCCGTTCGAATCCACCGTGGCCAAGCCCGGCTGCACGCTGGACGACGCGATCGAGAACATCGACATCGGCGGCCCGACGATGCTGCGCGCCGCCGCCAAGAATCATGGCGCGGTCGCCGCCGTGGTCGACCCCGCCGACTATCCGCGCGTGCTCGCCGAGCTGCGCAAGGGCGCCCTTTCCGACGGCACGAGGTTCACGCTCGCGCAGAAGGTGTTCGCGCATACCGCCGCCTACGATGGCGCGATCGCGAATTACCTCACCTCGCGCGACCAGGAGTTCCCGGAGAAGCTGAACCTGCAGTTCACCAAGGTGCAGGACCTGCGCTACGGCGAGAACCCGCACCAGAGCGCCGCCTTCTATCGCGACGCGCGGCCCATGGCCGGCTCGCTCGCCGGGTACCGCCAGCTGCAGGGCAAGGAGCTCTCGTACAACAACATCGCCGACGCCGACGCGGCCTGGGAATGCGTCAAGCAGCTCGACGCCAGCGCGTGCGTGATCGTCAAGCACGCCAATCCGTGCGGCGTCGCCGTGGCCCGCACGCCGCGCGACGCCTACCTCAAGGCGTTCAAGACCGACCCGGTGTCCGCCTTCGGCGGCATCCTCGCCTTCAACCGGCCGCTCGACCGCGCCGCGGCCGAGGCCATCGGCCAGCAGTTCGCCGAGGTGATCATCGCGCCGCAGGTGGAGGCCGAAGCGATCGAGTTCTTCGCCACCAAGGCCAATCTGCGCGTGCTGGAAGTGCCGCTCGGCGCCGGCGCCCAGGCGCACGACTTCAAGCGCGTCGGCGGCGGCCTGCTCGTGCAGAGCTCCGATTCGAAGGCAATTGGAAAAGCGGACTTGCGCGTGGTGACGAAGCGGGCACCCGACGAGGCGCAGATGGCCGACCTGCTCTTCGCCTGGCGCGTGGCGAAGTTCGTGAAGTCGAACGCCATCGTGTTCTGCAGAGACGGCATGACCCTGGGCGTCGGCGCCGGCCAGATGAGCCGCGTCGACAGCGTGCGCATCGCGGCGCTGAAAGCCGGCGCGGCCAAGCTGTCGCTGGCGGGCTCGGTGGTCGCTTCCGACGCGTTCTTTCCGTTCCGCGACGGCGTCGAGGTGCTCGCCGAAGCCGGCGCGGCGGCCGTGATCCAGCCCGGCGGCAGCGTGCGGGACGACGAAGTCATCGCCGCCGCCAACGAGCGTGGCCTCGCCATGGTATTCACCGGCGTGCGCCACTTCAGACACTGATATGAAGATCCTCGTCGTCGGCTCAGGCGGCCGCGAGCACGCCCTGGCCTGGAAGCTGGCCCACAGCCCCAAGGTGCAGAAGGTGTTCGTCGCGCCGGGCAACGGCGGCACCGCTACCGAGACCGGCGTCGAGAATGTCTCCCTCACCGCCATTCCGGCGCTGATCGATTTCTGCCGGAAGGAGAACATCTACCTCACCGTCGTCGGTCCCGAGGCGCCGCTCGCCGAAGGCATCGTCGATGCGTTCCGCGAGGCGGGGCTCAAGATCTTCGGCCCGACGCGCGCCGCGGCGCAGCTTGAGTCATCGAAGCACTTCGCCAAGGAATTCATGCTGCGCCACGGACTGCCGACGGCGCGGCATCGCAGCTTCGACAACGCCGCCGAGGCGAAGTCCTATATCGAGTCGCAGGGCGCGCCGATCGTCATCAAGGCGGACGGCCTGGCCGCGGGCAAGGGCGTGGTGGTGGCGGCCACCCGGCAGGAAGCGCTGGCGGCGATCGATTCCATGCTCACCGAGCACCGCTTCGGCGCCGCCGGCAGCCGCGTGGTGGTCGAGGAGTTCCTGCAGGGCGAGGAAGCGAGCTTCATCGTCATGTGCGACGGCACCAACGTGCTGCCGCTCGCCACCAGCCAGGACCACAAGCGGCTCGGCGACGGCGACCAGGGTCCGAACACCGGCGGCATGGGCGCATATTCGCCGGCGCCGATCGTCACGCCGAGGATCCATGCGCGCGTGATGCGCGAGATCATCCAGCCCGCGGTGCAGGGCATGGCGCAGGACGGCCATCCGTATGTCGGCTTCCTGTACGCCGGGCTGATGATCGACGGCGCCGGCAACCCGAAGACGCTCGAGTTCAACTGCCGCCTCGGCGATCCGGAGACGCAGCCGATCATCATGCGCCTGAAATCCGACCTGCTCGAGCTGGTCGAGCGCGCGCTCGACGGCAGCCTCGACAGGGCCGAGGCCGAGTGGGACCGGCGCTGCGCCATCGGCGTGGTGCTCGCGGCGCACGGCTACCCGGAGGAGCCGCGCAAGGGCGACCGCATCTCCGGCCTGCCCTCGCCCGCCGAGGATTGCCGCGTGTTCCACGCCGGCACCCGGCTCGAGAACGCCCAGTTGGCCACGAGTGGCGGGCGCGTGCTCTGCGTGACGGCGCTCGGCGATTCCCTGCGCATGGCGCGCACGCGCGCCTACGATGTGATCGACAAGATCCGCTTCGACGGCATGCAGTACCGCCGGGACATCGGCCACCGCGCGCTCAAGAAGAGCCGCTAGTGCAGGTCCACGACTTCCTCTCCGCGCTGCAGGAGCGGATCGTGTCCGCGCTCGGCGAGAAGTTCCGCGCCGATGCCTGGCAGCGGGCGGAAGGCGGCGGCGGGCTCACCCGGGTAGTCGAAGGCGGCACGATCTTCGAGCGCGGCGGCGTCAACGTTTCCCGCGTGCAGGGCCGCTCGCTTCCGCCATCCGCCACCGCGTCGCGGCCGCAGATCGCCGGCAGGGCGTACGAGGCGATGGGTCTCTCGCTCGTGCTGCATCCGCGCAATCCCTATTGCCCGACGGTGCACATGAACGTGCGCTACTTCACCGCGGGCGACGTGTGGTGGTTCGGCGGCGGCATGGACCTCACGCCCTACTACGGCTTCGCCGAGGATGCGAAGCACTTCCATGCGACGTGCCGCGATTCGGTCGGTCCCGATTACTACCCGCGCTTCAAGCGCTGGTGCGACGAGTACTTCCACCTCAAGCATCGCGGCGAGCCGCGCGGCGTCGGCGGCATCTTCTTCGACGACCTGGCCGATCGCGACTTCGACTTCTCCTTCGGGCTGATGCGCTCGGTGGGCGAGCACTTCCTGCCCGCCTATATGCCTATCCTCGAACGCAGGAAGGACATGGCTTACGGCGAGCGCGAGCGCGCCTTCCAGGCCTACCGCCGCGGCCGCTATGTCGAGTTCAACCTCGTCTACGACCGCGGCACGCTGTTCGGCCTGCAGTCCGGCGGCCGCACCGAGTCGATCCTGATGTCGATGCCGCCTATGGCAGCGTGGCGTTACGATTGGAAGCCGGAGCCGGGCTCGGCGGAGGAAGCGCTGTACAAGGAGTTCCTGGTACCGCGTGACTGGGTCTGACAACCGCATCGCCGCCGACGTCGGCGGCACCTTCACCGACGTCGCGGCCTTCGATGCGGCGAGCGGCCGCCTGACGCTCGGCAAATCCCTCACCACCCCCGACCGCATCGTCGACGGCATCGGCCATGCCACCACCCGCGCCGGCTCGCGCTTCGCCGGGAGCGCGCTGTTCCTGCACGGCAGCACCATCGCCATCAACGTGATGCTCGAGCGCAATGGCGCGCGCACGGCGCTGGTCACCACCCGCGGCTTTCGCGACGTCTACGAGATCGGCCGCGTCAACCGGCCCGACGCCTACCACCTCTTCTTCCGCAAGCACCGGCCGCTCGTCGAGCGCGCGCTGCGCTTCGAAGTCGACGAGCGCATCAACGCCGCCGGCGAGCCGCTCAAGCACATCGACTTCGCCGAGCTGGAAGCGATCGCGCGGCGGCTCGAGGCCGAGCGCGTGGAGGCGCTCGCCATCCTGTTCCTGCATTCGTACCGCAATCCGAGCCACGAGATCGCGGCCCGGCGGTTCTTCCAGCGGCGGCTGCCCGCGCTCTTCGTCTCGGCATCGCACGAGCTGTCGCAGGAATACCGCGAGTTCGAGCGCACCTCGACGGTGGTGGCGAACGCCTACATAGGCAAGAAGGTCGAGCGCTACCTCGGCGAGGTGGAGGGCTACCTCGAGCAGGCCCGGTTTCCCGGGCGCTTCCTCGTGGTGCAGTCGAGCGGCGGTCTGTTCGAAGGCGCCCAGGCGCGCCGCGAATGCATCCGCATGCTGGAGTCCGGTCCGGCCGCGGGCGTGATCGGCACGCAGGCGCTGTGCGCGACGCTCGGCCTCGATCGCGCCATCGCCTTCGACATGGGCGGCACCACGGCCAAGGCCGGCGTGGTGCTGCACGGCAAGGCGCTGATGGCGAACAACGTCATGGTCGGCGGCTACGCCGAGGGCCTGCCGATCCAGGTGCCGATGATCGACATCCAGGAAGTCGGCACCGGCGGCGGCAGCATCGCGCGCCTCGGCGCCGGCAACGCGCTGCGCGTCGGGCCGCAGAGCGCCGGCGCAAGGCCGGGTCCGGTCTGCTACGGCCTCGGCGGAACCGAGCCGACGGTGACCGACGCCAACCTGCTCCTGGGCCGGCTGTCGGCGGGCAATTTCCTGGGCGGCGACATGCGGCTCGACGTGGAGCGCGCGCAGGAAGCGATGGCGCGGCTGGCGGGCTCGCTGTCGTTGTCCGTGGAGGCGGCGGCCGACGGCATCCTGAGGATCGCGGTGGCCTCGATGGCCAACGTGGTGAAGCGCGTCACGACCGAGCGCGGCCTCGATGCGCGGGACTTCCCGATGGTCTCCTATGGCGGCGCCGGGCCTTTGCACGCCGTGCTGGTCGCGCGGGAGCTGCAGATCAGGCAGGTCATCGTGCCCAACGCGCCGGGGCATTTCTCCGCCTTCGGCATGCTGGTCGCCGACCTGCGGCGCGATTTCGTGCGCACCGTGTTCACGCGCCTCGCGAATGCGCCGTTCGATGCGTTCTCGGCTCTGCTCGACGAAGCCGAGGCGGCGGGCCGCGCCGACATGCGGGGCGCGGCGATCGCCATCCGATACGGCGCCGACATGCGCTACATCGGCCAGGAACACGCGGTGACGGTCGACTTCGCCGGCGATTTCGTCCGCGGCCGCGACGCCGCCGCGATCAAGGCCGCCTTCGACGCCGCCCACGAGGAGCGCTACGGCTACGCCTCGCCCGACGAAGGCGCCGAGATCGTCAGCCTGCGGCTGTCGATCATCGGCGAGCTCGCCAAGCCTTCCCTGCCGCGAATCGAGCGCGGCCCGCTCGCCTCGCCCCAGCAACGCCCGGTTTACTTCACGCAGGCCGGCTTCGTGCCGACGAAGGTGTTCTCCCGCGCAGCACTGCGGGCCGGCAACCGGTTCGAAGGTCCGGCGCTGGTCGAGGAATACGGCTCCACCACCGTCGTGCCGCCGGGCGCGCGGCTGGAAGTGGACCAGCACGGCAACCTGCTCATCGAGGTGCACAGTGGCTGACGCGGTCACGACGGAAATCATCCGCAACGGTCTCATCGCCATCACCGAGGAGATGAAGACCAACCTGATGCGCACCGCGTACAACATGATCATCTACGAGGCGCTCGACTTTACCGTCGGGCTGCTCGACGCGCGCGGCGAGACGGTCTCGATCGGCCTGGGCCTGCCGATGTTCATCCGCGGCATGAGCGATACGGCCAAGGCGAAGCTCAGGCACTTCGGCGGCGGCGCGGATCTCAAGCCCGGCGACGTGCTGCTCACCAACGACGCCTACCTCACGGGCAGCCACCTCAACCACATGACGTTCTCGGTGCCGATCTTCTGGGAGGGCGAGCTGGTCGCCTTTTCCTCGTGCATGGCGCACTGGCAGGACATCGGCGGCGCGCGCACCGGCATGACGGCCGACATCTATGCCGAAGGCATCCAGATGCCGATCGTCAAGTTCTACCGCGAAGGCCGCATCAACGAGGAGCTGCTCGCGATCATCCGCATGAACGTGCGCGTACCGGAGCGCGCCATCGGCGACCTGCGCGCGCAGGTCGCCGCGGTCAGGATGGGCGAGAAGCGCTTCGTCGAGCTCCTCACCAAGTACGGGCGCGAGGCGGTGCTGCAGTCGATACGCGCGATCATGGACCAGAGCGAGGCGCAGGCGCGCGAGGCCGTGCGCGCCATCCCGGACGGGGTGTACGAGGCCGAATCGTTCCTGGACGACGACGGCGTCGACCACGGCAAACGCGTGCCGATCCGCGTCAAGGTCAGCGTCGCGGGCGACGAGATGACGATCGACCTGTCGGGCGTTTCCGACCAGGTGCGCGGCTTCTACAACTCGGGCGAGACGGCCGGGCGCTCATGCGCGCAGGTGGCGTTCAAGTGCCTGACCTCGCCTCACGACTATCCGATCAACGACGGCGCGTTCCGCTCGCTCAGGATCGTCCTGCCGCCGGGCAAGGTGGTGAGCGCGGTCAAGCCGGCGCCGATGCGCTACTGGATGACTTACCCGATGACGGTCGTCGACACGCTGTTCAAGGCGCTCGCGCCCGCCATGCCCGGCAAGGTGATCGCCGGACACCATGCCGACCTGCTGCTGGCGAAGATGGGCGGCTTCCATCCGCGCGACGGCCAGCTCTATCTCTACACCGGCGGGCTGATCGGCGGCGGGTGGGGCGCCAAGCAGGGCGAAGACGGCATGAGCGCGACCATCGCCATCAACGACGGCGACACGCACAACGGCCCGAGCGAGCAGGTCGAGGCCAAGTTCCCGCTGCTCGTCGAGCGCTATGCCCTGCGCGAGGACTCGGGCGGCCCGGGCCGCTGGCGCGGCGGCCTGGGCACCGAGCAGGTGGTGCGCGCGCTCGCCGGCGTCAACTTCGATTCGCAGATCGAGCGCGTGCAGACGCCGCCCTGGGGCCTCTTCGGCGGCCTTTGCGCCGCCGGCAACCAGGTGACGCTGCAGCGCGAAGGGGAGGCGGAAGTCGCCTTCCCGTCCGGCAAGGTGCTTTCGCGCTATCTCGAGAAGGGCGATCGCTTCGCGCTGCGCTCCGGCGGCGGCGGCGGCTTCGGCTCGCCGCTCGAGCGCGACCTCGACGCGCTGGCCGACGATATCCGCCAGGGCTACGTGTCGGCACAGGCGGCGCGCCAATACTATGGCGTGGTGCTCGACGACCGCGGAAATATCGATCGCGCGGCGAGTGAAGCTCTCCGGGCCGAGATGCGCGCCAAGGGGCTGCCGAAGGACGAACCGTTCCAGCCTGCGCCGCCCGCGGACGGTGAAGCGGAATCCGAGAAAGGCACCTATCTGCGCAAGGCGCTCCTCGCCGCCGGCTTCGGCGCCGACCGTTGTTGCACCTAGAATCGCCGTATATCCAAAAGGAGGAGGAAAGATGGTCAAAACGATGAAGCGGCTGGCGGTGGCAGCGGCGCTGACGCTGAGCGCGAGCGCCGGCGCGCAGGAGATCAAGTTCGGCGCGATGCCCCTCAATACGTGGTGGTACGTGGCCGGCGCATCCGTCGCCGCGCTCGTGCAGCCGCAGCTGCCGGCCGGCGCGAGGATCGAGGTGCTCGCGCGCGGCGGCGGCATCGCCAACCCGGTGGTGGTGAACGAAAACAAGGCGCAGGTCGGCATGTCGAACGTCGCCACGTCGAAGTGGGCGTGGGACGGCGAGCCCGAGCTCTACAAGGGCAAGAAGCACCAGGACATCCGCGCGCTGGTGGGCGGCATCAATTCCATCTACATCGTCGCCATGCTGCGCGAGGACTACATCCAGCGCACGGGCAACGACACCGTGGAGAAGGCGCTGGCGGACAGGAACATCCGCATCATCATGAAGCCCGCCGGCAGCTCGGTGCCGCCGGCGGCGCGCATGATCGCCGAGTCGCTCGGCACCAGCCTGGAGAAGATCCGCTCCGGCGGCGCGCAGATCATCCAGGTCGATGCGGCGCAGACCACCTCGATGCTGCGCGAAGGCCGCGCCGACCTCTACTTCGAGACCGCGGCGAAGGGACACCCTGCCGTCACCGAGGTGACGATCACGACGCCGATGCGCTTCGTCGACCTGCCCGAGAAGGCACTCAAGGCCATGACCGACCGCGGCCTGCGGCCGACGTCCATGCCGGAGTGGTTCAAGGGCCAGAAGGGCCCGACCAAGAGCGTCGACCTCGGCACGCACATCATCGCGCACAAGGACGTGCCCGAGAACATCGCCTACATCGTCACCAAGACGATCGTCGAGAACAAGGACAAGCTGGTCGAGCGCCACCAGGCCTGGGGCGACTTCAAGCCCGAGGACGCGTGGAAGCCGGAGAACAACGCCATCCCGCTCCATCCGGGCGCGGCGAAGTACTACCGGGAGCGCGGCTGGCTCAAGGGCTGAAGCCGGCCTTGCCTTTCATGCCGTGGCTGCGCCGCGCGCTGGGCTTCGCCTGGTTCGCGGCGCAGATGACCATCGCGTTCAGCCCGCAGATCCCCATGCTGGAGCGCACGCTCCACGTCATGGTGGCGATGCTGCTCGTCTTCCTGTGGCTGCCGCGCCAGCGCTGGCTCGACGCGCTGCTGGTCGCGGCCGCCGCGGCCACCACCGTCTACTACGCGCTCAACTTCCGCTACCTGACCGAGCGCATGGAGAACGTCGATCCGGTGCTGCCGGTCGACCAGGTCTTCGGCCTGCTGACCCTCATTCTTCTCCTGGAAGCGGTCAGGCGGGTCCTCGGCTGGAATCTCTTCGCGGTGGTGATGGTGTTCATCGTCTACGGCTTCACCGCGCACTGGATGCCCGGCTGGCTGCACTTCCACGGCTTCGGCTTCGCCGAGTTCATCGAGATCATGACGATGACCGGCCACGGCATCTTCGGCATCACCACCGAGACGTCGGTCAACATCGTCTTTTACTTCCTCGCCTTCTCGGCGGTGTACCTGGTGGCCGGCGGCACCGAGCTCTTCATGGACGTGGCGCTGAAGCTCGTCGGCAAGCGCCCGGGCGGCGCGGCGAAAGCCGAGGTGGTGTCCTCTGCGCTGTTTGGCACGGTTTCCGGCAGCGCGGTGGCCAACGTCACCGTGACCGGCTCGTTCACCATCCCGCTGATGATGCGCACCGGCTACTCGCGCGAGGAGGCCGCCGCGCACGAGGCCATCGCCTCGACCGGCGGCCAGCTGATGCCGCCGGTGATGGGCATCGCCGCCTTCGTGATGGCCGACATCCTCGGCATTCCCTATGCGCGCATCGCGCTCGCCGCCGTGATCCCGGCGGTCACCTATTACGCGGCGCTCTACCTGCTCGTGCACCTGAAGGCGCGCCGTCACGGCAAGGGCAGCCTGCCGGCGGCGGAGATCGACGCGATCGCCTCGGTGATCCGGCGGCTGCACCTGCTGCTGCCGCCGATCGCGCTGCTCACCGCCTTCTTCATGGATTACTCGGCGAGCACCGCCGCCATCGTCGGCACCGTGGTCGCCTGGGCGTGCAGCTTCCTGCCCGGCGGCAAGCCGATCACGTTCTCGCGCATCTTCGAGATGACCGACGAATGCGCCAAGCAGGCCTGCCAGGTCGCGGTGCCGATCGCCGCCATCGGCATCATCATCGGCGTCGCCATCCAGTCCAACCTCGCCATCAAGTTCTCGACCCAGCTGCTCGCCCTTTCCGGCGGCACGATGGCCGGGTCGCTGTTCTTCGTCACCCTCGGCATCCTGATCCTCGGCATGGGACTGCCGACGGTGGCGGCCTACGTGATCGCGGCGATCCTGTTCGTGCCGGCGCTGACGGGCCTCGGCTTCCAGCTCCTCGCCGCGCACATGTTCGTGCTGTTCTTCTCCGTGCTGTCGATGGTGACCCCGCCGGTGGCGCTCGCCTCGTACACGGCCGCCGGCATCGCCAACGCGAACGCCTCGCGCACCGGCACGCTCGCCTTCATCCTCGGCATGCCGGCGTACGTCATTCCCTTCGCCTTCCTCTTTACCCCTTCGATACTCTGGCAGGGAACCGTGCTGGAAATCGCGCTCGGCGCCGCGTCGGTGGCCGGCGGCTCGGCCGCGTGGACCATCATGCTCGCCGGCTGGATGCGCGGGAACATCGGCGTCGTGGAACGCGCCGCCTACGGCGTCATGACCTTCCTCCTCATCCTCGCCCCCGGCGGCAGCGGCACGCGTGCGGGCGCGCTCGTCGTGTTCGCGGCGCTGCTTGCCTGGTCGGCCTTCGTGCGTCCTGCGCTCGTGCAGCGCCGCTCGCCGGCATGAACCTGCGCGAGCATCTGGAGGCCTGCGGGCCCGCGCTGTGGCGGGTGAGCGAGCCGCTGTCGGTGGTGCAGGAAATCACGGCGCTGCAGCATGCGCTGTCCGACGCGGGCCGCTATCCGGCGCTGCTGATCG
>DASSPL010000333.1:0-9509 GCA_035699685.1 Burkholderiales bacterium
AAGCAGCTGCACTTCGGCCTTCTCGGCATCGGCGAGGTCGTTGCGCGAGGCCTTCTCGAACTGCGCGATCGACTCGCGGCGCTGCTTGATCATCTTCTCGATCACGGCCAGGACGGCCGCGTCGTCGAGCTCGATGCGCTCATCGACTTCGCGCTGCTTGATGGCGGCGAGGAGAAGGCGGATGGTCGACAGCCGCGCGGGCTCCTTCGCCCGCATGGCGGCCTTCATGTCCTCGGAGATTTTGGCTCTTAGAGTCAGTACAGCTTCTGCGGAAGCATCTGGCTGCGCAGACGCTTGTGGTGTCGCTTCACTGCTGCCGCGAGCTTGCGCTTGCGCTCGGCGGTCGGCTTCTCGTAGTACTCACGGGACCGAAGCTCGGTCAAAAGACCGGTCTTCTCCACCGTGCGCTTGAAGCGCCGCATGGCGACTTCAAACGGCTCGTTTTCCTTCACCCTTACGGTCGGCATCCAGCCCTCGGCTCTTTGGGGGGCTGAATTGTATCAAAATCAAGCCGATGCTCGTCCTCGGGATCGAGACTTCGTGCGATGAAACCGGCGTCGCCGTTTACGAAAACGGCACTCCCGGGCGGCTCCTCGCCCATTCCGTGCATTCCCAAGTCGCCATGCACGAGGCCTACGGCGGCGTGGTTCCGGAGCTTGCCTCGCGCGACCATATCCAGAGGCTCGTGCCGCTGACCCGGCTGGTGCTCGACCGGGCGGCGCGGCGCATGGCGGACCTCGGCGGCATCGGCTACACCGAGGGCCCGGGCCTCGCCGGCGCGCTGCTAGTGGGCGCTTCTTATGCGCACGCGCTCGGCAAGTCGCTGGGCATCCCGGTCCTCGGCATCCATCACCTCGAGGGCCATCTCCTTTCGCCGCTGCTCTCCGCCCGTCGGCCGGAGTTTCCGTTCGTCGCCCTGCTCGTCTCCGGCGGCCACACCCAGCTCATGCGCGTCGACGGCGTCGGCCAATACCAGTTATTGGGAGAAACCCAGGACGATGCGGCCGGCGAGGCGTTCGACAAGACGGCGAAGCTGCTCGGCCTCGGCTACCCGGGCGGGCCGGCGCTCTCCGCGCTCGCCGAGCAGGGTCAGCCCCGCCGCCATTCGCTGCCTCGGCCGATGCTCGGCAGCGGCGACCTCGACTTCAGCTTCTCGGGCCTGAAGACCGCCGTCCTCACCCTCGTGAAGAACGACCCGAAGGCGGTCCACGCCGACATCGCCCGCGCGTTCGTCGATGCCGTGGTCGACGTGCTGGTGGCGAAATGCACGCTCGCTTTGGAGCGCACCGGCCTAACGCGGCTGGTCATCGCCGGCGGCGTGGGCGCCAACAAGCAATTGCGCTCCGCGCTCGATGCGGAAGCGAAGAAGCGCGGCTTCGACGTCTTTTACCCGGAGCCGGAGCTATGCACCGACAACGGCGCGATGATCGCTTTCGCCGCCGCGCAACGCCTTGCCTCGGGAGACGCCACGGCGGGCGATGGCTTCACCGTGAAGCCGCGCTGGCCGCTCTAGGGACTAGGTTTTCTTCGCGCCGATGCGCGACTCGGTGCCGGCGATGAGCCGCTTGATGTTCTCGGTGTGCCGCCAGATGAGCAGCAGCGACATCACCAGCACCGCCGCGGCGTAGGCGCCGAAGCCGAGCAGCAGCGCGGTGAAGAACGGCGCGAACACCGCGGCGATCAGCGCGGCGAGCGACGAATAGCGCAGGAATCCGGCGATGATGAGCCACGTGGCGATGGTGCCGAGGCCGAGGCGCCAGTCGATGCCGAACAGCACGCCGGCGGCGGTGGCGACGCCCTTGCCGCCCTTGAAGGCGTGGAACACCGGGAACAGGTGGCCGAGGAAAACGGCGAGCGCGGCGTAAGGCGCGGCCTCCGGGAAAAAGAGCTGCGCGAGCCAGACGGCGAGCCAGCCCTTGGCCGCATCGCCGAGCAGGGTGAGCACCGCCGCCGCCTTGCTGCCGGTGCGCAGCACGTTCGTCGCGCCGGGATTCTTCGAGCCATAGGTGCGCGGGTCCGGCAGGCGCATCAGCTTGCTCACCACGACCGCGAACGAGACCGAGCCGATCAGGTAGGCGCCGACGACCGTGAGGGCGAACTGCATCGCGGCGAGTCTATAGAATCGTCCACACCATGGACGCGATCCTGATCCGCGACCTGCGCGTCGAGGCGCTCATCGGCATCCACCGCCGCGAGCGCCACGTGATGCAGACGCTGTCCATCGACCTCGACATCGGCATCCCGGGCAGCGCGGTGTTCGCCAGCGACAAGGTTTCCGACACCATCGACTACGAGCAAGTCGCGCTGCGCATCAAGGCGCTCGCCGCCGCGCAGCACTACCGGCTGGTCGAGACCTTCGCCGACCGCATCGCCGGCGTGCTCACCGCCGACTTCGGCGCGCCCTGGGTGCGCGTCAGCGTGGCGAAGATCGGCATCCTGCCGAACGCCAAGTTCGTCGGCGTCACGATCGAGCGACGTCGACCGGCGTAGGGCTGAGCAGCCGCACCAGGTCCGCGGGAGAAATGCGCACCAGGAAGCCGCGGCGGCCGCCGTTGATGTAGATCGCCGGCAGCTCGAGGATCGAGCGCTCGACGAACACCGGCAGCGGCTTTCGTGTGCCGAAGGGCGAGGTGCCGCCGACCTGGTAGCCGGTATGGCGCTGCGCGGCCTCGGGCTTGCACGGCTCGATGCGCTTGCGCGCCGCCTGCCGCGCCAGCTCCTTCGTCGACACCATGCGGTCGCCGTGCATCAGCACGATGAGCGGCTTCTTCTCCTCGTCCTCCATCACCAGCGTCTTCACGACCTCGTGCTCCGGCACGCCGAGCGATTCGGACGACACGGCGGTGCCGCCGTGCTCGACGTACTCGTACTCGTGCACGGTGTAGGAGACGCCGTGCTTCGCCAGGAATTGCGTCGCCGGTGTATTCATCCCCTCGGGTGGTGCTTGGCGTGCAGCTGCTTCAGGCGCTCGCGCGCCACGTGCGTGTAGATCTGCGTGGTCGAGATGTCGGCGTGGCCGAGCAGCATCTGCACCACACGCAGGTCCGCGCCGTGGTTGATGAGGTGCGTGGCGAAGGCGTGCCGCAGCACGTGCGGCGACAGGCGCTTGCCGGGGATCGCGCGCCTGCCGTAGCGGCGGATCAGGTGCCAGAACGCCTGCCGCGTCATGCCGGCGCCGCGCGCGGTAATGAACAGCGC
The DNA here is from genome assembly GCA_035699685.1 of Burkholderiales bacterium. Classification (GTDB taxonomy): domain Bacteria; phylum Pseudomonadota; class Gammaproteobacteria; order Burkholderiales; family SG8-39; genus SCGC-AG-212-J23. The sequence goes on from DASSPL010000333.1 coordinate 3,199, forward strand.
ATCCGGCTCACGCTTGCCTCTCAATGCCTCCCTCGAACCCGATACATAGCGGGCGATCCAGTGCACCGCCTCCTCGCCGAGCGGCACCAGCCGCTCCTTCGAGCCCTTGCCCATCACGCGCACCACGCCGGCGTTGGCATTCACCTCGAAGGTCTTGAGCTTCACCAGCTCCGACACGCGCAGCCCGGTGGCGTAGAGCGTCTCGAGCATGGCGCGGTCGCGCAGGCCGAGCGGCGTGGCCGTGTCGGGCGCGGCGAGCAGCGCCTCGACGTCGTGCTCCGACAGCGTCTTCGGAAAGCGCGGCGCGCGCTTGGGCGGATCGAGCTTGAGCGTCGGGTCGGCGCCGATCAGGCGCTCTCGCACGCAGTACTGGTAGAACCGCTTGACGCTCGAGAGCCGCCGCGCGGCGCTCGAGGCGCGCCCTTTCTGCGCCGCCATGAACCCGAACAGGTCCGCTTCCGCGGCCTTGAGCAGGTCGCGGTCGAGGTAGTGCCGCAGCTGCTCGAGGTCGGCGCGGTAGGCGGCGATCGTGTTCTGCGCCAGCCCGTCCTCGAGCCACAGCGCGTCGCAGAACGCGTCTAGGGCGTCAGCTCGAACGCGTCCGCGCCGCACTCGTGCATCAGGAGCCATCGCTTGGCTTCGATGAGATAACCGCTGGTGGAATGGGCGAATCCGCCGATGCCATCGGCGGCCACGATGCGGTGGCACGGGATGACGAGCGGCAGCCGGTTGTCGCCACAGCACTGGCCGATGTCCCGCGGATCGGCACCGAGCTCGCGCGCGAGCTCGCCGTAGGTGCGGGTCTTGCCGCGCGGGATGGCGCACATCGCGCGCCAGACGGCCTTTTGCAGCTCGGTCCCCTCGATCACGACCGGCAGGTCGAAGGCGCTGTTCGCATCGCGCTTGTACGCCTCGAGCTGCCGCGCCGCCTTTTCGGCCAGCGCATTCCTCGCGTCGACGGCCGGCGCCGAGGGGTGCAGGTACTTGAGGCTCGTCACGACGCCATCGCGCGTGGCGACGCCGACCTTGAACTTCGGGAATTCGACGGTTACGTCATAAATCGGGGTCAGATCAACATTACGGCGAGCTGACATTCGCTTTGTCCTGAAATGTTGATCTGACCCCATTTTAGGTTGCGAGCTTTTCGATCTGGGCGAGAAGCTCGTCGGGGATCTCGATTCCTTGAGCACGGGTTGATTTCTCGGAGGCGAAGCGCCGTGCGCCGGGGAGGCGCACCTCGGCGTCGGAGAGCATCGTGCTGACCACGGTCTCGACGCGCTCGAGGTATTTCTCCCGGCCGGCGAGCTGTCCCGGGTCGATGGCGATGAAGGCCTGGCCGATGCGCGGGCGATTGCCCTCCTCGGAGAAGAAGGAGTCCGCTTCGGGACCGATGGCCGCGCCGGTGAGCGAGGCGCAGATCAGCTCGAACATCAGGGCGAGCATCGCGCCCTTCGCGCCGCCGATGGGAAACAGGCTGCCGTGCTCGATCGCCTCCTTCGGGTCGGTGGTCGGCTTGCCGTTGCGGTCGAGCGCCCAGCCTTCGGGAATGCGCTCGCCTTTGCGCATCGCCATCATGATGCGCCCGCGCACCACGGTGGTCAGCGCGAGGTCGATGACCAGCGGCTTCTCGCTGGCGCGCGGGAACACCGCGGCGACGGGATTCGTGCCGAAGAGCGGCTTCTTGCCGCCCCACGGCGGGATCGCGGCCGGCGAGTTGGTGAAGGCGAAGCCGACCAGGCCGGCTTCGGCCACCGGCATCAGGTGGATGCCGAGCACGCCGACGTGCGCGCTGTGGGTGATGCCGGCGAAGCCGATCACGTTGCGCCGCGCGCGGTGCAGCACCTCGTCGACCGCCCACTGCGCCGCGACGTAGGGCAGCCCGTCGCGGTTGTCGATCAGGCAGGCGGCGGCGCGGTCGACCAGCATGCGCGGCTCGGCGGCGCCGTCGGCGCGCCCCTTGCGCAGCATCCCGCAATAGAACGGCACGCGCGACATGCCGTGCGTCGGCAGCCCCTGCTCCTCGGCCGCCACCAGGTGCCGGGCGGTCGCCTCGGCCATCTTCGGGTTCGCCCCGGCGCGCGCCAGGGCGGTGACCGCCAGTTGAAACAGGTCTTGCGCGTTCTTCTTCACGACCGCGATTCTATGGAATTCATAAAGGAGCCGCCCATGGGAAAGCTGATCGAACTCACCGCCTCCGACGGACACAAGCTCGCCGCGTACAAGGCCGAGCCCTCGGGCAAACCGCGCGGCGCCCTGGTCGTGATCCAGGAGATCTTCGGCGTCAACAAGCACATCAAGGAGGTCGCCGACGGCTACGCCGCCGACGGCTACCTGGTCATCGCGCCGGCGCTCTTCGACCGCGTGCAGAAGAACGTCGACCTCGGCTATACGCCGGAGGACATCGCCAAGGGACGCGAGATCCGCGGCAAGGTGACCAACGACATGGCGCTGAAGGATGCGCAGGCGGCGATCAACGAGGCGGCCAAGGCCGGCAAGGTCGGCATGGTCGGCTATTGCTGGGGCGGCCTGGTGACGTGGCTTTCGGCGGCCAAGGCGACCGGCCTGGTGTGCGCCGCGCCCTATTACGGCGGCGGCATCCTCGACAACGCCGACCTCGCGCCGAAGGTGCCGGTGATGGGCCACTTCGGCGACAAGGACGCGCATATCCCGGTGGCCGGCGTGAAGAAGCTGGCGGAGAAGTATCCGCAGCACCAGATCTTCATCTACGAGGCCGACCACGGCTTCAACTGCGACCACCGCGGCTCGTACAACGCGCCCGCCGCGAAGCAGGCGCGCGAGCGCACGCTAGCCTTCTTCCGCAAGCACGTCGGTTAAAGCAAGGCGCTGAACCGTCGTCCCCGCGAAGGCGGGGACCCAATTCAGAAATTACGTACCGGGTACGGAATTCGTGACGCCCAGCGCGCGGCGGAAGCGGTCCTTGAGCTGGATGCCGTCCTGCGGCGGCAGGACGAGCGGCAGCTTTTCGTCGAGCACTTTCACGACCGCGAAGTTCGGGCCGGGCGCCTGGTAGGCAAGCTCGCGTACCGGCTTTGGGTCCTTTGTGGCGGTGATGGCGTTCTTGAACTTGCAGGCAGTTGCCACGGCGGCAAGGTCGACGCCGTAAGCGGTGTGCGTGCGCTGCATGCCGGTCTCGCCGTAGCGCTCGTTGTCGATCACCACCACGGTCAGGTTTGCCGGCTGCTGGACGCCGATGGTGGCGAGCGCGCCAAGGCCCATCAGCATCTCGCCGTCGCCGGTGATGACGAGGACGCGCCGCTTCGGCTGCGCGAGCGCGAGCCCGAGGCCCATCATCGCCGCCTGCCCCATGGCACCCCACATCGGGAAGCTGAGGTCGTGGTCACCGGCCGCGGTGATGTCCCACGCGGTCGAGCCGAGGCCGGCAATCACCAGCAGGTCCTTGCGCTCGCGGAGCAGATCCTGGACCACTTCTCTTCGGCGCAGGCTCATTGGTTGCGCTGCTCCTGGAAGCTCTTGATGCCGATCACCCGCTGATTGACGAGCACCGCCTCGGCGCCGGTCGCCTCGAAAGCCTTGAGCAGCGCCGCGCGCACGTGCCCCGCGACGGTCTGCGCCTCGCCGGCCTGGCGCACGGCGACGCCCATGGTCTCGAGCACCCGGGCGGTGTTCTGCCCCATCGGCACCTGCCAGGAGTTGAACTCGCCCTGCTCGCCGCGCATCGTGACGATCATCGCCAGCGGAAAGCGGCACACCTGCACCATGCCGAGCACGTTGATGATGTTGCCGACGCCGCTCGATTGCATGAGGAGCACGCCGCGCTCGCCGCCCAGCCATGCGCCCGCGACCAGGCCGATGCCTTCCTCTTCTGTCGAGAGAGGCACCGCGCGCATGTTCTTGTCCTCATGGCAGAGCTCGATCAGGCGCTTGTGCCCTGCATCGGGCACATAGCCGACGACGCGCACGCGGGCAGCGACCAGCTCCTTGTAGATTTCCTGTGGCCAGTCAAGCTGCATGCTTGAGCAGGCTCTGTCCGGGCCGCACGCGCGTGAACGCCACCGGCTTCATCGTCACCTCTCCATCGTTGCGAATGCTGGTAAACGCCGAGCTCTCCAGCGAGCCGGGGTCGGGGAAATCTTCGCGGTAGTGCGCGCCGCGCGAGTCCTGCCGCGCGAGCGCCGCGATCGTGATCACGCGGCTCACCGCCACCAGGCTCTTCAGGTTCAGCCAGTCGTGCCAGCTCAGGTTGAACGCGCGGCCGCCGCCGCCGATGCCCGTGCTGTCCAGCTGGCCGTCCAGCGCCCCGAGCTCGGACAGCGCGAGAGAAAGACCCTTCGCGTCGCGGATGATGCCGACGCGCTCCCACATCGTGTCGTAGAGCTTCTCGCGCACCGCCTCCAGGTCGCCGCGTCCGGCGCGCAGCGGCACCTCGCAGCGGGCAATGGCGGCGTCGATGTCCGCTTTCGAGGGGTCGGCCAGGCGTCCGTGCTTCTGTACCCACGCCGCCATCGTGTCGCCCGCCACGGCGCCGAAGACGGTGGAGTTGGCGACGCCGTTGCCGCCGAGGCGGTTCGCGCCGTGGACGCCGCCCGAATCCTCCCCGGCGACGAAGAGGCCCGGCAGGGCGGTGCTGCAATCGGCGGCGAACTCGACCCCGCCCATCATGTAGTGCGCGGTGGGCACGACCTCGACCAGCCCCGCGGCAAGGTCGAAGCCGCAGTCGGCGCAGCGCTCCACCATGCCCTTGAATTCGCGCCGCACGCGCTCGGCGCCGAGATGCCCCATCGAGATGTAGAGCCCGCCGTGCGGCGTGACGTTCCCCTTGCGGATCTCGGTGAACATGGCGCGCGAGACGAAATCGCGCGTCGCGCGCTCGGCCTTCGGGTCGTACGCCGGCATGAACCGTTGTTTGTCTCCACCCAGCAAGTAACCCCCGGAGCCGCGCAGCCCCTCTTCGAGCACGGTGCCGGTCATCCGCGTGTGCGTGCCGGCGAGGAGCCCGGTGGGATGGAACTGCACCATCTCCATGTCGCGCAGCGGCAATCCCGCGCGAAGCGCCATCGCCAGGCCGTCGCAGCTCTTGTCGCCGGAGGGCGTGTGGTAGCGGTACATCGTCGGGCCGCCGCCAGTGGCAAGCAGCACCGCCTTGGCGCGCACCAGGACGTAGTCGCCGGTGCGCATGTCGATGAACAGCACGCCAGCAACGCCGTCTGCGCTGCGCATCAGCTCGACGGCGCGGTGCTCCTCCAGCCGGTTGATGCGCCGCGCCCAGACCTGCTCGGCGAGGCGGTTGATGATCTCGATCCCGGTGAGGTCGCCCTTGTGCACCGTGCGGTCGAACGTCTGGCCGGCGAAGGCCTTCTGGTGCACCGTGCCGTCGGGATTGCGGTCGAAGAAGCAGCCGAGCTCGTTCTCGAGCTCCCGGATCCTCTCCACGGCGAGCGTGACCAGCTTCCACGCCAGCTCCTGGTCCGGCAGCCACTTGCCGCCCTCGATGGTGTCCATGAAGTGGCGCTCGACCGAGTCCTCCCTGGCGAGCGCCACGTTGTACCCGCCCTGGACCATGCGTGTGCAGCCGCACTTGCCGAGCAGCCCCTTCACCGCGACGGTGATCGAGAGCTGCGGCGCAGCCTTGTGCGCGTGCAGCGCGGCGAACAGCCCCGCGCCGCCCGAGCCCAGGATCAGGATGTCGGTGTCAAGCCGGTGCACGCGGGAATTCCTGCCGCTTCACCAGGAACTGGGTGGCGAGGACGATGGCGACGAGCACGAAGCCGATGGCGTCGAACAGCGTCTTCGGATAGACCAGCATGACGCCGGCGATGAACAGCATCCAGCGCTCGTAGACGGTGGTCTTCTTGAAGAGCCACCCCTGGAAGGCGCCGCACAGGGCGAGGATGCCCACGGCGGCGGTGAACGTGACGAGCGCGATCGAGCCCCAGTTCGCGCCGGCGAGCGTCTTGAACGAGCCGGTGAGCAGCAGGCCGGTGCCGCTCGGGTCGAGCACGAACATGAACGGCACGAGGAAGGCGGGCGTCGTGTACTTCCAGCACTGCAGCGTGGTCTTGTACGGGTCGCCGCCGGTGATCGCGGCCGCGGCAAACGGCGACAGCGCGGTCGGCGGCGACACCTCGGACAGCACGGCGTAGTAGAAGATGAACATGTGCGCGGCGAACTCGGGCACCTTGAGCGCGATCAGCGCGGGCGCGGCGATCACCGCGCAGATGATGTACGACGCGGTCACCGGCACGGCGAGACCGACGATCCAGACAATCAGCGCCGTGTAGATCGCCGTGAGCAACAGGGAATTTCCGGCATAGGCGAGGACGATGGAGCTG
>DASSPL010000334.1:0-7162 GCA_035699685.1 Burkholderiales bacterium
AGGCCGGGGGGCGCGTCGTGCTGCAGCTCCTGCACGCCGGCCGCTACGGCTTCCACGACCGCATCGTCGCGCCCTCGGCGATCAAGTCGCCGATCAATCCGCACTCGCCGCGCGAGCTGAGCGCCGCCGAGGTCGAGCAGACCGTAGACGAGTTCGCCGCCGCGGCGCGCCTCGCGCGCGAGGCGGGATACGACGGCGTCGAGATCATGGGGTCCGAGGGCTATCTCATCACCCAGTTCCTCGCGCCGCGCACCAACCAGCGCACCGACGGCTGGGGCGGCGCGCTGGCGAACCGGGTGCGCTTCGCCACCGAGATCGTGCGCCGCACCCGCGCCGCCGCCGGCCCGGGATTCATCATCGTCTACCGCATCTCGGCGCTCGAGCTCGTCGAAGGCGGCCTGTCCGGCGAGGAGATCGCGGACGTAGCGCGCGCCGTCGAGGCGGCCGGCGTCGACCTCCTGAACAGCGGCATCGGCTGGCACGAGGCGCGCATCCCGACGATCGCGCAGGCCGTGCCCCGCGGCGCCTTCGCCTGGGCCACCGGCCGCATCAAGCAGGCGGTGCGCATCCCGGTGGTCGCGTCGAACCGCATCAACGCGCCGGAGACCGCGGAGGCGATCCTCGCGCGCGGCGACGCCGACATGGTCTCGCTCGCCCGCGCCTTCCTCTCCGACCCGCACTTCGCCGCCAAGGCGCAGCGCGGCGACCGCGCCGGCATCAACATCTGCATCGCCTGCAACCAGGCCTGCCTCGACCATTACTTCATCGGCGAGCCGGTGAGCTGCGTGGTGAATCCGCAGGCCGGGCGCGAGACCTCGCTCGTCGTCCTGCCGGCAAGAAAAGCCAAGAGCATCGCCGTTGTCGGCGGCGGCCCGGCCGGCCTGATCTGCGCCGCAACCGCGGCCGAGCGCGGCCACAAGGTCACGCTCTTCGAGCGCGAGGCGACGCTCGGCGGCCAGTTCAACCTCGCCAAGGTGATTCCCGGCAAGCAGGAGTTCGGCGAGTCGGTCGCCTATTACGCCGAGCGGCTGCGGCGGGCGGGGGTCACGGTGAAGCTGAATCATTCGCCCGACGAGCGCGAACTGGGAACCTTCGACGAAGTGGTGGTGGCCACCGGCATCGATCCGCGCCGCCCGCCGATCGCCGGCATCGATCATCCGAAGGTCGTGAGCTACGTCGACCTACTCGCCGGCCGGGTGAAGCCCGGGCCGCGCGTCGCCATCGTCGGCATGGGCGGCATCGGCTTCGACGTCGCGCTCTACCTCACCGGCGAGCGCGCCACCACGCTCGAGCGCGGCGCTTTCGAGGCGCACTGGGGCGTGAGCGAGGCGCCGGACGTGGCCGGCGGGCTGGCAAAGCCGCGCCATGCGAACGGCGCCTACCAGATCACGATGATGAAGCGCTCGACGACGCCGTTCGGCCACACGCTCGGCCGCACCACCGGCTGGGTGCACCGCGCCGAGCTGCAGCGGCACGGCGTGCGCATGATGAAGGGCGTGGAGTACCAGCGAATCGACGATGCCGGGGTGCACGTCACGGTGGAGGGAAAACCCATGGTGGTGGAGGCGGACACCGTCATCCTGTGCGCCGGCCAGGTGTCGCGGCGCGCCGTGCAGGGCACGCACGTGATCGGCGGCGCCCGCGAGGCCGGCGAGCTCGACGCGAAGCGCGCTATGCGCGAAGGGGCGGAGCTGGCCGCCCGCCTTTGACGGGCCGATTGGTCAGGTAGAGGCCGACGACGACGAGGAGCGTTCCGACGCCCATCGCCGGCGTGAAGGGCTCGCCGAGCAGCAGGACCGACTCCGCCACCGCGAGCGGCGGCACCAGGCTGATGAACTGCGCGGCGCGCGCCGCGCCGAGCGCCTTCACGCCTTCGGAGAACCAGAGGAACGGGATGACGGTGCCGAAGACGATGAGGTAGGCCATCGCCGCCCAGCTCTTCCACGGCACGCCGGTGAGCGGGCTGTGCTCGAACCACGCCGGTATCGCGGTGGGCACGCCGCCCGCCAGCATGACATAGGCGGTGAGGGCGAGCGGCGAAAGCGTGGACAGCGCGATGCGCCCCAGGATGGTGTACGCGCTCCACATGAAGATGCACAGCACGAGGATCAGCTCGCCCTTCGTGAACTCGAAGGTGAGAAAGGCGCCGGGATCGCCGCGGGCGAGCACCCACAGCGCGCCGCACACCGACAGCGCCACGCCCACCGCGCGCCACAGCCCGAACCGCTCCTTGAGGAAAATCACGGCGAAGAGCGCGGTGAACGCCGGATTGGTGGGCACGATGAGCGCCGCGCGGCTGGCCTCGACCAGCGACAGGCCCCAGGTGAACAGGCTGTTGTACATCGTGATGCCGAACAGGCCGAGGCCGACCACCATCACCGCCTCGCGCGGCGAGAGTCGCCGCAGGCGGCCTTCGCGCCAGAACATGAGCGCGAAGAGCAGCGCCGCCGCGATCGCGTGGCGGATGAAGACCGAGGTGAAGATGCCGAAGCCCTGCAGCACGATGTTGATGGCGGGGAACACGCCGCTCCAGAAGAGCGCCATCAGCACGAGTTTTGCGTACAGCATTTTTTGCACTGCATGCTAGCATCGGGCGCCATGGGCAGCGTGGTCGCACTTGCAGGCCAGATCGGCGGCGCGAAGCTCGCCGACGGCCTCTATCGACTGCGCAAGGACGCGCTCACCGTGGTCGTCAACACCGGCGACGACCACGAGCACCTCGGCCTCGCCTTCTCGCCCGACATCGACACGATGCTCTACACGCTCGCCGGCATGGCGAGCAGCACCGCCGGCTGGGAGCCCGAAGGGGAGACCCACGCCGTGCAGGAGATGCTGAAGAAGCTCGGCGGTCCGGAGCGGCCGATGCTGGGCGACCGCTCGCTCGCCGCGCCGCTCCTGCGCGCCGAAGGCCTGGCGAGCGGGGAGCGCCTGACCGGCATCACGCTCGACTTCTGCCGCCACCTCGGCATCACGGCGCGCGTGCTGCCGATGAGCGACGACCGGGTGCGCACCTACGTCGTCACGGACGAGGGCAACGTCACTTTCCACGAGTACTTCCACGAGCTCGGCTGTGACCCCGCCGTGCGAGGCTTCCAGTACGCGGGCGCCGACGCGGCGCGCATTCCGGACCCGCTCATCGACGCGCTGCACGCGCCCGACCTCGAGGCGGTGATCCTCTGCCCGGCGAACCCGTACCACGTCATCCGGCCCATCCTCGAGATCGACGGCATGAAGGAGCTGCTGCGCAGGAAGCGCGCCCCGGTGATCGCCGTGACGCCGATCGTCGGCGGGCGCGCGCTGAGGGGCTCGGCGGGCAAGATCATGCGCGATCTCGGCCGCGAGCCTTCGCCGCGCGCGGTGGCTACGGAATACCTGCGCCTTATCGACGGCTTCGTGCTCGACAGCGAGGACGCCACGCTGATCGACAGCGTGCGCTCGCTCGGCATGGACGTCGTCGCGCTGCCGACCATCATGCGTTCGGCCGACGACCGCGTGGCCCTCGCGCACGAGGTGCTCGACTTCGCCGCGCACATCCGCAGCCGCAAGGCGGCGGAAGTCGAATGAGATACCGGGCCCTGTCGCTGCTCCTGCTTCTTGCCGAGCCGGCCGGCGCCGACGAGATTCAGCGCGCACTGATCCAGCGCGACCGCCAGTCGGCGGAATTCTCCCGCCCCGAACTGCGCGATCTGCACTCGCAGCAGGAAAGCCGGGTCCACCTGCGGCCGGACGAGCGCGTGCTCCAGGCCCGCGAGCGCGATGCCGTTCCCTCGCCTGAACCACGCGCCCCTGCGTTCAGGTACTACCGCGCGCTACCGCTCCCAGGGGGGCCGCGCCACGGGGTCGATCCCATACCGGTGCAGGGCGTCGGCGGCTAGCTTGCGGTCGATCGCGGCGAGTGCCGCGATGGCGATCGATTTCGCATCCACCTCGAAGAACGAGCGCAGCGCCGCCCGGGTATCGCTGCGGCCGAAGCCGTCCGTACCGAGCGCGATGTAATCGCGCGGCACGTAGGGGCGGATGAGGTCGGCCACCGTGCGGACGTAATCGCTGGCGGCGATGATGGGCCCCTTGGTCTTCCCAAGGCAGCGTTCGACCCAGCTGGTCGCCTCGCGGCCGAAACGCCGGGCGCGCTCGGCGGCCATGCCGTCGCGCCGCAGCTCGGTGAACGAAGTGACGCTCCACACGGCGGCGTCGATGCCCCAGTCGTTCTTCAGAAGGTCCGCGGCGGCCAGCACTTCGCGCAGGATGGGTCCGGAGCCGAGGAGCTGGACCTTGTTTCCCTCGCGCAGCCGGTACATGCCGCGCAGGATGCCTTCCTTCGAGTCTTCCGGCGCCGCGGGATTCGGGTAGTTCTCGTTGGCGACGGTGACGTAATAGAAGACGTCTTCCTGCGCCTCGAGCATTCGCCGCGCGCCGTCCTCGATGATCGCGGCCAGCTCGTAGCCGAAGCACGGGTCGTAGGCGCGGCAGTTGGGAATGGTGCTGGCCGCGAGGTGCGAAGAGCCGTCCTGGTGCTGCAGGCCTTCGCCGGCGAGCGTGGTGCGTCCCGCCGTGCCGCCGATGAGAAAGCCGCGCGCGCGGGAATCGGCTGCCGCCCAGATGAGATCGCCGACGCGCTGGAAGCCGAAGACCGAGTAGTAGATATAGAACGGCAGCATCGGCGTGCCGTGCGACGAGTAGGACGTCGCGGCCGCGAGCCAGGATGAAAGCGCGCCCGCCTCCGTGATGCCTTCCTCGAGGATCTGCCCCTCCTTCGCCTCGCGGTAGAACAGGAGCTCGTCATGGTCCTCCGGCTCGTAGAGCTGGCCGAGCGCGGAGTAAATGCCGAACTGGCGGAACAGCGTCTGCATGCCGAAAGTACGTGCTTCATCCGCCACGATCGGCACGATGCGCTTGCCGACCGTCTCGTCCTTCATGAGCTGCGACAGGAGCTGCACGAAGGCCATGGTGGTCGACTGGTTGCGCTCGCTTGGAACCAGCGATGGGATGCCGAGCTTCGGAGCCGTGGTGCGGCGGGCAGGCAGATATCCGCCCAGCGCCTGCCGCCGCGCATGCAGGTACTTCATCTCCGCGCTGTCGTCGGCGGGCTTGAGGAAGCGAAGCTGCGCCACGTCGTCGTCGGAAAGCGGCACGGCGAAGCGGTCGCGGAACTCGCGCAGCGCGTCGTCGTCCAGCTTCTTCTGCTGATGGGTGCCCATCTTGCCCTGCCCCCAGTGGCCCATGCCGTAGCCCTTCTTCGTCTGGGCGAGGATCACCGTCGGCTGGCCCTTGTGCTCGAGCGCCGCGCGGTAGGCGGCGTAGATCTTCACCGGGTCGTGGCCGCCGCGGCGCAGGCGGTCGATGTCCTCGTCGGACAGCCCGGCGACGATCTCGCGCAGCTCGGGGTACTTGTTGAAGAACTGCTCGCGGTTGAAGCGGCCGTCGGTGGCCGCATAGGTCTGGAACTCGCCGTCCACCGTCTCGTGCAGGCGCTTGAGGAGCACGCCGTCGTGGTCGCGCGCGAACAGCGGGTCCCAGTCCGCCCCCCACAGGCACTTCAGCACGTTCCAGCCGGCGCCGGCGAAGAGACCCTCGAGCTCCTGGATGATCGAGCCGTTGCCGCGCACCGGACCGTCCAGGCGCTGCAGATTGCAGTTGACGACGAAGATCAGGTTGTCGAGCCCGTCGCGGGCGGCGAGCGACAGTCCGGCGAGCGACTCGGGCTCGTCCATCTCGCCGTCGCCGACGAATGCCCAGACCTTGCGTCCGGCGGTCTTCAGGATGTCCCGGTGCTCGAGGTACCTCATGAACCGCGCCTGGTAGATGGCGTTGATCGGCCCGAGCCCCATCGATCCGGTCGGGAATTGCCAGAAGTCCGGCATCAGGTACGGATGGCAGTAGGAACTCAGCCCCTTTCCGCCGACCTCCCGCCGGTAATGAGCCAGCCGCTCTTCCGGCAGGCGGCCTTCCAGGTAAGCGCGCGCATACACACCGGGCGCCGAGTGAGGCTGGAAATACACCAGGTCTTCGCCGCGGAAGAAATGGTTGAAGCCGACCTCGAACAGATCCGCGGCGGAGGCGTAGCTCGCGATGTGGCCGCCAAGCTCCGCGTGGGCGCGGTTGGCGCGCACCACCATGGCGAGCGCGTTCCAGCGCACGATGGCCGAGATGCGGCTCTCGATCTCCAGGTTGCCCGGGAACTGCGGCTGGTCCTCCAGCGCGATCGAGTTCTTGTAGGGCGTATTCAGCACGGGCGGCAGCGGCACGCGCCGCGCGCGGGCATGGTCGAGGAGCTTGCGCAGCAGGAACGTGGCGCGCTCCCGGCCCTCGGACTGGACCAGCGCGTCGAAGGCGTCGAGCCATTCGCGCGTCTCCGCGGGATCGGCGTCCGGCGGATTCACGCGCCAGTAGGCCGAGGTGACGATGTCGGACAGATCGGTCATGAGCGGAATGTTAGACCCGACGGACGGCAAATAGCTCGCCCGGGCCGCTTGCACGGCGGTGGCCGGTGCTATACTGCGCACCGCAGTGATTCAAAGGCAGCGTATTTGGGACCCGCAGCGCAGCACTCTCAGAAGTGTCCGCTTAGTAGTGTCAGTTCAAATCACTTCCTTGATCGTCATGCCCGGCTTCGTCGCGCCCGGAATCGTCGCGGCCCATCAATAGGAAGTAAGAGAAATGGCAACTGGCACTGTTAAGTGGTTCAACGACTCCAAGGGCTTCGGCTTCATCACCCCGTCCGAGGGCGGCGAAGATCTGTTCGCGCATCACACCGCGATCCAGATGAGCGGCTTCAAGACGCTGAAGGAAGGCCAGAAGGTCGAGTTCGAGGTGCGCAAAGGCCCGAAGGGGCTGCAAGCGGCGAACATCAAGCCGCTCTAAGGCGCTCCAGCCAATGAAAAGCCCGCTTCGGCGGGCTTTTTTGTTTTCGGGTGCCGGCTGCAGGAATCGAACCCGCGACCAACGGTTTACAAAACCGCTGCTCTACCAACTGAGCTAAGCCGGCTCCGCCGAGAGGTTACTACTTGATCCGGCGAAGGGTGGGCCTGCCGCCGCCGGAAGGCTTCTTGGGCGGCTCTGTCGTGGCCGGCGCGGGCAGCGCGGCGGGCGGCTTGGTGTTGGCGGACACGGACTCGGTCTCGCCCTTCGCCTGCACGCCGGGCTTGGCGCCTTCGACGTCGAA
>DASSPL010000335.1:0-5768 GCA_035699685.1 Burkholderiales bacterium
GAGGCGAACTGCTTCATCGTGCTCGAGCACGGGCGCGGCGCGGTCAAGGCCGGCGAGCCGGTCGACGTGCAACTCATGGAGGGGCTGGCATGAACCCGATCCATCCGGCGCTCGCGCGCCTCGCGCGCGCCGCCAAGCACCAGGACTTCGCCGAGCTCGAGGAGACGCTGCACGTCGCGCTGAGGAAGCCGACCTGGCTGCGCCCCGAGCATCGCGTCGGCGACCCGAACGGCTACATGCGCCACCTGCTCTACATCGACCCGGAAGACGCGTTCGTCATCACCGCCATCACCTGGCTGCCGGGCCAGGTCAGCCCGCTGCACGGCCACCAGGTGTGGTGCATGTTCGGCATCGTCGAGGGCGACCTCACCGAGGAGCAGTTCACCCCGAAGCTCGAGCTCGAGCGCAAGGTGGTGTATCGCTCGGGCGAGCTGGCGCGCCCCGACCTCGACCAGCAGGGCGTGCACCGCGTGTCGAACCGCGGCATCGCGCGCGTCGTATCGCTGCACCTTTACGGCGTGGGCGCCGACAGGCTCACGACCGGGATCAACCGGCTGTTCAATTGAGAGCCGCGCTGCTCGCCGTCGTCGCATTGACGGCGTCCTGTGCGACCCCCGGCCCCGAGCAGCAGGCGCTGGAGCAACTGCTCGGGCCCGAGGCGCGCTCCTATTCGCTGGTCGGCGTGGAGAACGGCATCGCCCGCTTCGAGAAACCGCTGAGCCGGGGCGCCGTCACCCGCACGCAGATGGCGGTGTGCCGCGCCACCGACAATACCTGGCGCTGCAGGGGCCCTTTCGAAGCGGCGCGCGTCTCGACGCCGCGCTCGGTGCAACGGCTCGCGGCGCCGCGCGAGATCGAGGACCGGGCGTTGCAGCGCGTCGTCGCCTACATGGAGTCGGACTGCTTCGAGCGCCAGCTCGCCCATCTCGGCCGCATCGCCGACCGGCGCGTGACCGCGGTGGACCGCGAGGCCGGCTACTTCGAGGTCGCGCTCGGCGGGCCCCTCGTCGTCGACGTGCTGATGATCGAGCCGGCGGACGACCTGCCGTGCGGCTTCGAGGTGCGGCGCCACCGGCGCCTCACGTTGGACTGAAGCGCCTCGACTAGAGCGCCATCGTCCTCGCGAGCTCCAGCAGGCTGGCGTCGGCCGGGCGCATCTTGCCGGCAATCTCGGCGAGCGGCGTGGTGACGGTCTCGCCCCTGATGATTCCCGCCAGCACGCCATGCGTGCCGGCCGCCAGTGTCTCGATCGCCGCGGCGCCCAGGCGCGTGGCGAGGACGCGGTCCGCCGCGGTGGGGGTGCCGCCGCGCACGACGTGGCCCAGACGCGTCACGCGCAGGTCGAAGCCGATGTCGTGGCGGTGCGCGCCGTAGTACTCCATCAGCTCGTGCACGCCGCATTTCGCGCCCTCGGCGATCACCGCCAGCGCATGCGTCTTGCCGCGCTGGCGCGCCGCGCGCAGCCGCTCGGCGACCTCGGCCGGCTTGAGCTCGCTCTCGGGCAGCGCGATCACCTCGGCGCCGCCGGCGATGCCGGACATGAGGGCGATGTAGCCGCAGTTGCGCCCCATCGTCTCGACCGCGAAGGCGCGGTGATGCGACGACGCCGTGGTGCGAAGGCGGTCGATCGCCTCGAGCGTGATGTTGATCGCCGTGTCGCAGCCGATGCTGACGTCGTTGCCGTAGAGGTCGTTGTCGATCGTGGAGGGCACGCCGACCACCGGGAAGCCCTCGCGCGCGAGGCTCGCCGAGCCGGACTGGGAACCGTTGCCGCCGATCACCACCAGGGCGTCGACGCCGCGCGCCTTCAGGTTGGACAGCGCCTTGGCGCGGCCCGCGGGCTCGGCGAACTCGGGGCAGCGCGCGCTGCCGAGCACCGTGCCGCCCGACTGGATGATGCCGCCGACGTTGCGCGCCTGGAACGGCTCGAAGGCCCCCGCCAGCAGGCCGGCGTAGCCGTTTCTCACGCCGAACACCTGCCAGCCCTGCGCCAGGGCGCCGCGCGTGACGGCGCGGATCGCGGCGTTCATGCCGGGAGCGTCGCCGCCGCTCGTGAGGACCGCAATCTTTTTCAAGCCGGGCATTCTAACGAGCGATGGCCAGGAGCCTGAAGCAGCTGCGCGAGGACGCCCGCAAGTGCCAGGACTGCCCCCTGTGGGCGAACGCCACGCAGACGGTCTTCGGCGCCGGCGACCCGAACGCGCGGGTGATGCTGGTCGGCGAGCAGCCGGGCGACGAGGAGGACAGGAAGGGCCTGCCCTTCGTCGGGCCCGCCGGACGCCTCCTCGACCGGGCGCTCGAGGAGGCCGGGGTCGACCGCGAGCACCTGTATGTGACGAACGCGGTGAAGCATTTCAAATGGCAGCTGCGCGGCAAGCGGCGGCTACACAAGACCCCGGCGCAGCGCGAGGTCGACGCCTGCCACCAGTGGCTCGAGCGCGAGATCGCCGCCGTCAAGCCGCACGTCATCGTGGCGCTCGGCTCGACCGCCGCCAAGGCCGTCATCAGCAGGGACTTCAAGGTGTCCGTCGAGCGCGGCCGCTTCGTCGCGAGCCCGCTCGCGCCGCACGTCTTCGCCACGCTGCATCCGTCGGCGCTCCTCAGGCTGAGGGAAGAGGAGGAGCGCGAAACGGCATTCAGGCAGCTGGTCAGGGACCTGTCGCTCATCAAGAAGGCATTACAGCGGCCATAGCATCGCGGCCCCGCGCACGCCGCTCGCGTCGCCGTGCTTCGCGCGCACGATCGGCGTGTCGAAGCTCTGGGAATAGACGTACTTGGGCAGGAGCCGCGGCACCGTGGTGTAGAGGCGCTGGATGTTGGAAAGCCCGCCGCCCAGCACGATGACGTCCGGGTCGAGGAAGTTGACCACCATGGAAAACGCGCGCGCGAGGCGATCCTCGTGCAGCTCGTTGGCGAGCTCCTCGCCGCGCGCGGCGATCTCGCGGTTGAGCGCCGGGCCGGCGACGAACTGCTCGATGCAGCCGGCACGCCCGCAATAGCACTGCGGTCCGGGATGCTCCTCCGGGGTCATCCACGGCAGCGGCGTGTGGCCCCATTCGCCGGCGAGCCCGTTGTGGCCGTTCAGCACCTCGCCGTGCACCACGACGCCGCCGCCGGCGCCGGTGCCGAGGATGGCGCCGAACACCACCCCGGCGCCCTGCCCGGCGCCGTCGATCGCCTCGGACAGCGCGAAGCAGTTGGCGTCGTTGGCGAAGCGGACTTCCCTCTTCAGGATTCCCTCGAGATCGTGCTTCAGCCGGCGGCCGTTGAACGGCGTGTTGTAGGCGTTGAACACGCGGCCGCTGCGTGGAGAGAGGGCGCCGGGCATGCCGACGCCGATGCTGCAGCGCGCCCCGGCCTGCTTCTCGACCTCGACGATGAACTCGGCCAGCACCTTCAGCGCCTCGTCGTAGCCGGAGTGCGGCGTGCGGGTGCGCTGACGCGCGCGCTCGCTGCCTCGCTCATCGAAGACGGCGGCCTCGATCTTCGTGCCGCCCAGGTCGACCCCTAAGCGCAAGCTACGCCGAGGCGCGCGCCAGCCAGTCGCCGAGCCAGGCGCGCGCCGCGGCGGGATGCGGCAGGCGCCATTTCGCCTCGGTCGCGCCCGGGCCGATCTTGATCGAATGGCCGCCGAGGCGCTCGACCACGCGGAAGCCGTGCTCGTCGGTGAGGTCGTCGCCGAGGAACACCGGGATGCGGCCGGCGAAGGGCTTCTCGCGCATGAACGCCTCGATCGCCTTGCCCTTGTCGTGCCCGGCGGGCTTCAGCTCGGCGACCATCTTGCCGCGCTGCACCTCCATGCCCTCGCCCACCGCGCGGCACGCCTCGCGCACCACCGCGTGCGCCGCGCCGGCGAGGTGCGGCGCCAGGCGATAGTGCAGCGCCATGCTGTAGCCCTTGTGCTCGAACACCAGCCCGGCGTGCTTGGCGGCGAAGGCGCCGATCATGTCCGCCGCGCGGGTGAGCACATCCGCGGGGAAAGCCGGCCGCTGCACGCGCCCGCGCGCGTCGCGGCGCTCGACGCCGTGCTGGCCGGCGGCCGGCAGCTTGAGCGGCGCGAAGAGCAGATCGATCGTCGCCAGCGACCGGCCGCTGACCAGCGCCAGCGCGCCGTCGGCCTTCTCGTACAGCGCGGCGATCAGCTTGGTGTCGGCGCGGTCGGTATGGACCGCGCGCGGCGTCGCGGCGATCTCGAGCAGCGTGCCGTCGACGTCGAGGAACAGGGCCCAGTCGGACCGGAACGGCGGCATCGCGCTCAGGCGGCGTCAGCCTTTCGCCGCGCGAGGCGCGCGCGCGCCAGCACGCGCTTGCGGTGGCGCATGCGCGCGGCGTCCATCAGCATGCGCCCGGCCCAGCGGAACACGTTGAAGTCCTGGACCAGGGTGCGCATGCTGCGCATGCGCGCCTTCTGCTCGTCGGGCGACATGGTGAGGGCGAGGTGCATGGCCGCCGCGCTCTGCTCGAAGTCGTACGGATTGACGATCAGCGACTCGGACAGCTCGCGCGCCGCGCCGGTGAACTGCGAGAGTATGAGCACGCCCTGCTCGTCGTCGCGCGAGGCGACGTACTCCTTCGCCACCAGGTTCATGCCGTCGTGCAGGCTCGAGACGTAGCACAGCTCGCTCGCGCGGTAGAGCTCGTAGACCTGGGCCGCGTCGTGGTGCTCGATCTTCAGGATGATCGGCTGGTAGCCTTCCTTGCCGAACCGCTGGTTGATGCGCTCGGCCTCGGCACGCACGCGCTTGTCGAGGTTCTGGTAGTCGTCGAGCGAGCTGCGCGAAGGCGCCGCCACCTGGACGAAGGAGAACTGCCCGATCCAGCGCGGCTCGAGCTCGAGCAGGCGCTCGATGGCATTGAAGCGCTCCAATATCCCCTTCGTGTAGTCCAGCCGATCGACGCCTATGCCCAGTTTTATCTGTTGTGAGACATTCAACCGTTCGCGCACGCGCCGGCGGCATTCCGCCACGCTCGGCTGCACCTGCAGCGCGGCCGGCGGCCATTCGATCGAGATCGGGTAGCGGCGCACTTCCGTCATGTCGCCGCCGTACGAGATGGAGAACGTCTCGCGATCGACGCGCGCCTCCAGGAACCGGTCGACGGTGTCGAAGAAGTTGTTGCAGTGGAACTGCGTGTGGAAGCCGAGGATCGAGGAGCCGAGCATGCCGTCGAGCACCTCCTCGCGCCACGGCAGGATGCCGAAGGCCTCCGGGTTGGGCCACGGGATGTGCCAGAAGGTGATGATCGTCGCGCGCGGCAGCCGCTCGCGCACCATGCGCGGCAGCAGCGCGAAGTGGTAGTCCTGCACCAGGATGATCGGGTCCTCGCTCGTCGCCTCGTCGGCCACCACCTCGGCGAAGCGCCGGTTCACGTTCTGGTAGTGCTCCCAGTCGGCGGCGCGGAACGTCGGCCGCGTGTGGGCGATATGGCACAGCGGCCACAGGCCCTCGTTGGCGAAGCCGTAGTAGTAGCCCTGCTCTTCCTCCGCCGTGAGCCACACGCGCCGGATGCGGTACGCCGGGTGCTCCGGCGGCACCATGACGTGGTCGTTCTTGTCGACCGTCTCGCGGTCGGCGGAGCCGGCGCCGTGCGCGATCCAGGTGCCCGAGCAGGCGCGCACGATCGGCTCCAGCGCGGTCACCAGGCCGCTCGCCGGGCGCTGGATCTCGATCACGTTCGAGTCCTTGCGCTTCACGTGCACATAGGGCTCGCGGTTGGAGACGATCAGCACTTCGTCGCCCTTGAGGTCGTTGCGCAGGATGCGCCGCAGC
>DASSPL010000336.1:0-2477 GCA_035699685.1 Burkholderiales bacterium
GAGGGCAAGACCATGTGCGGCCTGTGCTCGCGCCTGCGCCGCGGCGTGCTCTACCGGGTCGCGGCCGAGGTGGGCGCCACGCGCATCGCGCTCGGCCACCACCGCGACGACATCCTCGAGACCTTCTTCCTCAACCTCTTCCACGGCGGCACGCTCAAGGCAATGCCGCCCAAGCTCGTCTCCGACGACGGCCGGCACGTGGTCATCCGCCCGCTCGCCTACGTCGAGGAGTCCGACCTCGAGGCTTACGCCGAGCTGCGGCGCTTCCCCATCATCCCCTGCGACCTGTGCGGCTCGCAGGACCAGCTGCAGCGCAAGCAGGTGAAGGCGATGCTGCGCGAATGGGAGAAGAAGCGGCCCGGCCGCCTCGAAACCATCTTCGGCGCGCTCACCAACGTTGCGCCGTCGCACCTGCTGGACCGTTCGCTCTTCGACTTCGCAAACATCGAGGCTCACGGCGAACCCGTGCCAAAGACGCCCCAACAAGCTGGGGACCCCCGGCCCATCACCCTCGTCGCGCGCTCGCCGCGCCCAAGACCATGACGCTCAAGCAAATCGCATCGACCCGCAAGATCACTTCGTTCCATCCCCCGCAGCGCACCCTGATGGGCCCCGGGCCCACCGAGATCCACCCGCGCGTGCTCACCACCATGAGCCAGCCGGCCATCGGCTACCTCGACCCGGTGTTCGTCGAGATGATGGAGGAGCTCAAGTCGCTGCTGCGCTACGTCTACCAGACCGACAATGCCCTCACCTTCCCGGTCTCCGGGCCGGGCTCCGTCGGCATGGAGTACTGCTTCGTCAACATGGTCGCGCCGGGCGACAAGGTCGTCGTGTGCCGCAACGGCGTGTTCGGCGGGCGCATGATCGAGAACGTCGAGCGCTGCGGCGGCACCGCGGTCGTGGTGGACGACGAATGGGGCAAGCCCGTCGATCCCCACAAGGTCGAGGACGCGTTCCGCAAGCATCCCGACGCGAAGGTCCTCGCCTTCGTGCACGCCGAGACCTCCACCGGCGCGCAGTCCGACGCGAAGACCCTCACGCAGATCGCCCACAAGCACGGCGCCATGGTGATCGTGGACGCGGTCACCTCGCTCGCCGGCACGCCGGTGCTGGTGGACGAGTGGAAGATCGACGCCATCTACTCGGCGAGCCAGAAGTGCCTGTCGTGCACGCCGGGGCTTTCGCCCGTGTCGTTCAACGAGCGCGTCGTCGAGCACGTGAGAGGGCGCAAGGACAAGATCCACAGCTGGTTCATGGACATGAACCTGCTGCTCGGCTACTGGAATGCCGGCACCCGCACCTACCACCACACCGCGCCGGGCAACTCGCTCTTCGCGCTGCACGAGGCGCTGCTGCTGATCAAGGAAGAGGGCCTCGAGCAATGCTGGGCGCGCCATCGCCGCCACCACCTCGCGCTCAAGGCGGGGCTGGAAGCGATGGGGCTCAAGTTCCTGGTCGAGGAGAAGTACCAGCTGCCGCAGATGAACGCGGTGATCTGCCCCGCGGGCGTGGACGAGGAGCAGGTGCGCAAGACGCTGCTGAGCGAATTCAGCATCGAGATCGGCGCGGGCCTCGGCCCCCTCAAGGGCAAGATCTGGCGCTTCGGGCTGATGGGCTACTCGTGCCGCCCCGACAACGTGATGCTGTGCCTGTCGGCGCTGGGATCGGTGCTGATGGACATGGGCCTGCCGATCCGGGTCGGCGAGGCCGAGGCCGCAGCGCACCAGGCCTACGCCACGCTGCACGCGGCCGACGCGTTGCACGCGCGCAAGAAGGTCGCCGCGGTCTAGCTTGTCGCAGAGATAGTCGCCCCCGCGCAGGCGGGGGCCCAGTCTCCAGGGAAGCGGCGGCGGCGCTCCACATCGCGCCGGGGAAGGCGTTGCGGTGGGCCCCCGCCTGCGCGGGGGCGACGAGCGCCGCTGCTAGCGCAGCACTCCGATCGCCTGCCGGAAGCGCCGCTCGTTCTGCGGCAGGGAGGCGAAGCGCTCCATGGGCTGGAGCACCCTTTCCAGCTCGCCCAGACGCTCGGCCGCCGGGGGATGGGTGCTGAAGACCGAGGCGCCATCCGGATCGCCCTTGTGTTGCGCGAGCATCTGCAACGCCCCGGCAAGCCCGTAGGGCTCGTAGCCGCTGCGCGTGGCGATGAGCACCGCCAGCTGGTCCGCTTCGTACTCCATGGAGCGATCGAGCGGCCGCAGGAACACGCCATCCTTGATCAGGTCCGCCGCCGCGTTGGCGGCCCAGGTCCTCGCCTGGTGGGCGATCGCGCCGCCGCCGCGGCGCCCGATCTGGTCGGCGGCGACCTCCTTGCCGATGGAGGTGAGCAGGTTGCCCTTGGCGCTCGACTGGATCGCGGTGATCTGGTGGCGCTTCACCACGTGCGCGATCTCGTGGGCCAGCACGCCGGCGAGCTCCGATTCGGAACCGAGCCGCCGGACCAGCCCGCTCGACACGATGATCCAGCCGCCCGGCAT
>DASSPL010000337.1:0-6331 GCA_035699685.1 Burkholderiales bacterium
GTCGACGATGCGCGCGCCGGTGTCGAGCACCGCGCGGGCCTCGCCCATCGCCACGCCGTTCGGCGTGGCGAAGAACACCACGTCGCAGCCCTTGAGATTGGCCGCGCCCGGCTCGGTGAACTGCAGGTCGAGGTGGCCGCGCAGCCCGGGGAACATCGCCGTCACCGGCGTGCCGGCCTCCTTTCGCGAAGTGATCGCGCGCAGCTCCGCCTGGGGATGCTGCACCAGCAGCCTGAGAAGCTCCACTCCGGTGTAACCCGTGCCGCCGACGATGCCGACCTTGATCATTCGCGTGCTCCAGAAACAAGAAAGCCGCCCGGAGGCGGCTTTCGATTCGCAAAAAACCTAGTTAACGCTTCGAGTACTGCTTGCGCCGCCTCGCCTTGTGCAGTCCGACCTTCTTTCGCTCGACTTCCCGCGCGTCGCGCGTCACCAGACCCGCGGCGCTCAGCGTCGGCTTCAGGGCGGCATCATACTCGATGAGGGCGCGCGAGATGCCGTGGCGCACGGCGCCGGCCTGGCCGCTCTCGCCGCCGCCGTAGACGTTGACGAGGATGTCGAAGGTCGACAGGTTCTTCGTCAGATCGAGCGGCTGGCGCACCACCATGCGGCCCGTCTCGCGGCCGAAGAACTGGTCCACCGGCTTGCCGTTGACGACGAAGCCGCCCTTGCCGGGCTTGAGGAACACGCGCGCGACCGCGCTCTTGCGCCGTCCCGTGCCGTAGTAATAGTCACCGACCATCGGTCTCAGATCTCCAGGTTCTTCGGTTGCTGCGCCGAGTGCGGATGCGTGCCGCCGGCGTAGATTTTGAGCTTGCGCAGCATCGCGTAGCCGAGGGGCCCCTTGGGCAGCATGCCTTTCACGGCCTTCTGCAGCACGCGCTCCGGCTTCGCCGCCTGCAGCTTGGCGAAGGTGGTCTCCTTCAGGCCGCCGGGATAGCCGCTGTGCCGGTAGTAGACCTTGCGCTCGGCCTTGCGGCCCGTGACGCGAAGCTTCGACGCGTTGACCACGACGATGAAGTCGCCGGTGTCGACGTGCGGGGTGTATTGCGGCTTATGCTTGCCGCGCAGGCGCGAGGCGATTTGCACGGCGAGGCGGCCGAGCACCTTGTTCTGGGCGTCGACGACGTACCAGCCCTGCTCGACTTGCCCTGCCTTGGCGGTATAGGTTTTCATTGCGCGTTGCAGAAAAGGGCGAGATTTTACACAAAGAACGGGCGCAAGTCATTGGCTGGGCGAGAAAAATCTGGCCACCTCAAAGTCTTGTTCCATAAGGGTTAGCTGATGGACTGCACAGTACGCTGGACCGGCGAAGGCATGACCTTCCTCGCGGAGACGGGCAGCAATCACGTGGTCGCCATGGACGGCGCGCCGGACGGCGGCGGCCGCAACCTGGCGCCGCGGCCGATGGAGATGGTGCTCCTCGGCACCGGCGGCTGCACCGCCTACGACGTGGTGGTGATCCTGAAAAAGAGCGGCCAGGACGTGCGCGGCTGCGAGGTGAAGCTCACCTCCGAGCGCGCCGCCACCGATCCGAAGGTCTTCACCAGGATCCACATGCATTTCGTCGTGCGCGGCCGGGGCCTGAAACGCAACGTCGTCGAGCACGCGATCCGGCTGTCGCACGAGAAGTACTGCTCCGCTTCGATCATGCTCGGCAAGACCGCCGAGATCACGAAGGACTTCGAGATCCAAGAGCTCTGAATTCGGCGAACCAGTCGTCGGCATAGGGGCAGTCGCGGTAGTCGTCGAACCACGGGCCGCCCAGCGTGTAATGCACGATCTTCGCGTCCGGGTTGTAGTCGTACTCGGTGACGAGCCAGTTCCACTCGAGCGGCAGGCTGCCGATCTCCCTGTCCGGCAGCCACTGAAACCGGTGCAGCTCGAGCCCCGAGGCCGAGTTCACGTATTCGGGCGTGAGCGCGCGGCAGCGCTCGTTGTTGAACAGCATCAGGCTCGACCAGTTCTTGCGCGAGTACCGGGTCTGCACCTGGTTCAGGAATTTCCGCTCGGTCTTCGGCACATAGTCGTGCTGGCAGACGAGCAGCGCCTTGTCCGCCTGGCGCTCGGTCTCGGCGGCAAGGGCGGCGATATCGGCGCGGCAGAGCATGTCGCAATCGAGGAACAGCGACCAGCCGCGGTAGCCGGAAAGCGCCGGCACCAGAAATCGCGTCATGCTGAACTCGGTCGATTCCGTCGGCCCGCGCGGCCGCGTATAGAGCCCGCGCAGCTGGCTCTGCATGACCGGCGCGATCGATACCGGGATCGAGGAGCGGGAAAGGATGGAGTGCGCGAGCGTGTAGAAGGCGACGCTCTCGCGCGGGTCGTAACCGACGTACACCTGCAGCACGGCTAGACGCGGTAGGCGACGGTGGTCATCACCTTCGACGCGACGCGCATTGCGGCGCGGGCGGCCTCCGGCAGCTCGGCGGCACCCAGCCGCACCGCAGTCATCCGGTGCTTCGCCTCGTCGTCGCGCATCGCCTCGACCACGGCGCGGGTGCGCTCGTCCGCCGGCGGCAGCTCGCCCAGGTGGCCGGTGAGGTGCTCCTCGACCTGCTTCTCGGTTTCAGCGAGGAAGGCGAGGTTCCAGCGGTCACCGAGCGCCCCGGCCAGCGTGCCGATGGCGAAGGCGCCGGCGTACCAGAGCGGATTCAGCAGGCTCGGGCGCCCGCCCAGCTCGCGGATGCGCTGCGCGCTCCAGGCGAGGTGGTCCTCCTCCTCGCGCGCCGCCTGCTTTAGCGCCGCTCTTGCATGGGCGTTGCGCGCGGTAAGCGCCTGGCCCTGGTACAGCGCCTGGGCGCAGACCTCGCCGACGTGATTCACCCGCATCAGGGCGCTGGCGTGAGCGCGCTCCCGGTCGTCGAGCTCCGCTTCGGGTTTTTGCTCGCCCGGCGAAGGCCGTGAGGCGCTGGCGACGCCGGTGATGGCGCGCAGCGCGCGGTCGAATTCGCCGATCAGGCGGTCCATCGGTCGAGACTAGCAGAAAAAAAACGGGCGCCCGAAGGCGCCCGTCTCAATTGCAGCCGCTTTTTCTAGAAGCGGTGCGTGATGCTCACGAAATAGGTGCTCACGTCCTGGCCCGCGAACGGCGTGTTGTTCGCGCCGTCGGAGGTTGGCGGAGCGCCCGTCCACGTGAACACGGCGCCGGCATCGTTCTTGATGACGGCATAGCCGACACCCACGTTCGTGCGCTTCGAGAAGCGGTGCTCGTAGCCGATGTTCCACTGCTTGGCACCGTTGTCGTCCGACGGCGCCGCTGCGGTCGGCACTGCACCGCACGAACCCGTCGCGGTGAAGACCGTCGACTGCGCGCCCGTGTAGGAGCCTTCGACGTCCTTCGCGACCGAGTACGCACCACGGATCGTGCCCGTGCCGACCGGAACGGCGACTGCGGCGCCATACTGCTTCGCCTTGCACTCGCTCGTAGCGGTCTTGTAGTTCATGCGCTCCATCGCCAGACCCACATCGACGACGCCGAAGTTCATGCCGCCCGTCACCCTCCAGCCCGTGTCGGTCTTGCCGGCGGCAGTGAAGTCCTTGTGGCGGTCGACTGCTGCGCCGACGCGCGCGCGTCCGCCCATGCCGGCCCACTGCACGGCGGCCGACCACATGGAAGGATCTGCGGTCGAGGTGCCGTTGGTCGCCTTGTTATCGTTGACCTGGTAGGCGAACTTGGCCTGCGCTCCGCCCATCACCGGCGAGTGGTAGAACACCGACTGCGAAATGCGCTTCCAGAACGGATGGCCGACGCCACCGCCTGCTTCGACCGCGTCGCAGATCGTGCCCGCGGCGCCCGGAGCGCCCGACAGGTGGCCGTTGACGCAGTTCGGGTTCGGCGCGGTACCGGTCGTCTCGCGACGGCCGATGATCGAGGTGATCGGACCCCAGTAGCCGACCGTGCCGATGCCCCACAGGGCGTCGAGGTCGGACCACGGCGTGGTCCACTGGCCGATGAACAGGTTACCGAAGCCGCCCTGGATACCGACCGCGGAGTTGCGCGACGCGGGGGTGATGGCGATGTTGTTCGACCGCTCCATCGGCGCGTTCTGCTCGATCTGGAACCAGCCGGTCAGGCCGCCGCCGAGGCTCTCACGGCCGCGCAGGCCGTAGTTGGACGCGCCTTGCGATACGTCCCACTTGCTGACGCTGTTTACGCCAGCCGCGGTGCCCTCCGTGTACTTGAACTTGCCGAAAGCCATGTTGATCGTGCCGTACACCTCGACGCTCGATTGCGCGAGCGCGATGCACGGCGCGGCCAAGGCTCCGGCCACTGCCATGGTTAGAAGTTTCTTTTGCATGCACTACTCCTCTCTGGTTTAAACCAGGCGTAAGCGCCGATTGGCCCCCCCGCCAACCCCTCAATCGAGAAGTCGAAGGCAGTCTGCCGAATCGGGCACCCGCGGACCAAGAAAGCTTTGTTCTTTCACGGCCAAAAGGAGAAGCCCCGTTGCGAATTCCCAACAGGATTTGCTGCACCGCAGCAGCGCTATGGCGGGCTGAATAGCCCTCGTAGCGCGTGGCCGGGGTCCGGCGCGCGCATGAATGCCTCCCCCACGAGGAAGGCCTCGACGCCCGCCGCGCGCATGCGCGAGACGTCGCCTGCCGAAAGAATCCCGCTTTCGGTCACCACCAAGCGATCTTTCGGGACCTGCGCGAGCAGGCCGAGCGTGGTCTCGAGCCGGGTCTCGAACGTCTTCAGGTCGCGGTTGTTGATGCCGAGGAGCGGCGTGCGAAGCTGCAGCGCCTGCTCGAGCTCCGCGGCGTCGTGCACCTCCACCAGCACCGCCATCCCCGTCCCGTGCGCCGCCCGCTCCAGCTCGATCATTTCGCGGGCCGCAAGGCAGGCGGCGATGAGCAGGATGCAGTCGGCGCCCATGGCCCGCGATTCGTGCACCTGATAGGGATCGATCACGAAATCCTTCCGCAGCACCGGAAGCGAGCACACGCTTCGCGCGGCTTGGAGGTCGGCCGCGCTGCCCTGGAAGAACTCGCGATCGGTGAGCACCGAGAGGCAGGCGGCGCCGCCCGCTTCGTAGCTGCGGGCGATGGCCGCCGCATCGAAATCCTCGCGCAGCACCCCGCGCGACGGGCTCGCCTTTTTGACCTCGGCAATCACCGCGGGGCGCTTCGCGCGCAGCGCGCCGACGAAATCGCGCACCGGGGAGGGGGTCTTTTTCTTGAGCGCATCGAGTGGAATGGCGCGCTGGGCGGCCGCGACTTCGGCGCGCTTGGCGGCGACGATGCGCTCGAGGATGGTCACTTCGCGGCGCGCTTCCTGGTGAAGGCGACGAACTCTTCCATCTTCTGCTTGGCGGCGCCGCTCTTGATCGCCTGGCTGGCGCGCTCGATGCCGGCCTTGAGGTTCGGCGCGAGGCCGGCGACGTAGATCGCCGCGCCGGCGTTCATCGCCGCGATGTTGTGCGCCGGCCCGGGCTGGTTGTCGAGCACCGCCTGGATCATGGCCTTCGACTCGTCGACCGTGTTCACCTGGATCGCGCGCCGGTCGTAGAGCTCGAGGCCGAAGTTCGACGGATGGATGACGTACTCGTTGATCTCCCCCTTCACCAGCTCGCCGACCATCGTCTCGCCGGAGATCGAGATCTCGTCCAGGCCGTCGAGGCCGTAGACGACCATTACGTGCTTCGACCCCAGGCGCTGCAGCACACGCACCTGGATGCCGACCAGGTCGGAATGGAACACGCCCATCACCTGGTTCTTCGCCCCTGCGGGATTGGTGAGCGGCCCGAGGATGTTGAAGATGGTGCGCACGCCGAGCTCCTTCCTGACCGGCGCGGCGTACTTCATCGCCGCATGGTGGGCGGGGGCGAACATGAAGCCGATGCCGATCTTCTCCAGCGCCGCGGCGGTGTCGGCCGGCGTCATGTTGATATTGGCGCCGAGCGCCTCGAGCACTTCGGCGCTGCCGGAGGACGACGACACCGAGCGGCCCATGTGCTTTGCCACCTTGGCGCCGGCCGCGGCCGCGACGAAGGCGGCGCAGGTCGAGACGTTGAAAGTGTGCGCGGCGTCGCCGCCGGTGCCGCAGGTATCGACCAGGTGCCGGTCGTCCGCCACCTCGACGGGAGTGGCCAGCTCGCGCATCACCTGCGCGGCGGCGGCGATCTCGCCGATGGTTTCCTTCTTCACGCGCAGCCCCATGATGAAGCCGGCGATCTGCGCCTGCGTCAGCTCGCCGCGCATGATCTGGCGCATCACGTGCAGCATTTCGTCGTGGAAGACTTCGCGGTGCTCGACCGTGCGCTGGATCGCCTCGGCAATGCTGATCTGCTTCATGACGTTCGCTCCCTGGAACGGATTTTGGGTGACG
>DASSPL010000338.1:0-2280 GCA_035699685.1 Burkholderiales bacterium
GGCGCCCCGTGGCCGCTCACCTTCAGCTACAGCCGCGCGCTGCAGGCGGTGGCGCTGAAGGCGTGGCGCGGCCAGGCGGGCAACACCGCCGCGGCGCAGAAGGCCTTCCAGCACCGCGCGCGCATGAACAGCCTCGCCGCCAGGGGCGAGTGGAAGGCGGAGCTCGAGAAGCAGGCCCTGGCGGCCTAGCGGTGAAGCCGGTCTATGAAACGTCGCTAGCGAGCCTGCCGCTCCTCGGGCGCGGCAAGGTCCGCGACATCTACGCGGTGGGCGACGACAAGCTCCTCATCGTCACCACCGACCGGCTCTCCGCCTACGACGTGATCCTGCCGACGCCGGTGCCGGAGAAGGGCCGCGTGCTGACCGAGCTCGCCAACTTCTGGTTCCGGCGCCTGGCTTCCATCGTTCCCAACCACGTGACCGGCATCGACCCGGAGACCGTCGTCGCCCCCGGGGAGCGCGAGCAGGTGCGCGGCCGCGCGATGGTGGTGAAGCGCATGCAGCCGCTGCCCATCGAGGCGGTGGTGCGCGGCTACCTCGAGGGCTCGGGCTGGAAGGAGTACCGCGACAGCGGCAAGGTGTGCGGCATCGCGCTGCCGCCGGGGCTCAAGCGCGCCTCCAAGCTGCCGCAGCCGATCTTCACCCCGGCGACCAAGGCCGAGGCCGGCCACCACGACGAGAACATCTCCTTCGAGCAGATGGCCGGCATCGTCGGGGACGGGCGCGCGCGCGCCATCCGCGATGCGGCGGTGCGCCTCTACCAGGCGGCGGCCGACTACGCGCTCGAGCGCGGCATCATCATCGCCGACACCAAGTTCGAGTTCGGCGTCGACGCCGCGGGCACGCTGCACCTCATCGACGAGGCGCTCACGCCCGACTCCTCGCGCTTCTGGCCGCTGGACACGTACCGCGAGGGCGAGAGCCCGGAGAGCTTCGACAAGCAATACGTGCGCAACTGGCTCGATGCCATCGGCTTCCAGCGCAAGCCGCCGGCGCCGGAGATGCCCGCCGAGGTCGCGCGCAAGACCTCCGAGAAATACCAGGAAGCCGCCCGGCGCCTCATGAGCTAGTCGGGCTGCGTCCCGGAACCGCCGGGATCGGCGGGCTGTCCCTCGGGTATCCACCGACGGCCCTTCAGGATCCCTTGCGCATCGCAATCGTCTCGCCGCTTTACGAGAGCGTGCCGCCGAAGCTCTATGGCGGCACCGAACGCGTCGTCTCGTACCTCACCGAGGAGCTGGTCCGCTCGGGCCATGACGTCACGCTTTTCGCTACAGGCGACTCGGTCACCGGCGCGCGCCTTCGCCCCATGGCGCTCAAGGGCCTGCGGCTGGACACCGAGTGCCGCGACCCGCTGGCGCACCACGTCGCCATGCTCCACGACGTGCTCGAGAGCGCCTCCGAGTTCGACGTGATCCATTTCCACCTCGACTACCTGCACTATCCCTCGGTGCGCCAGCTGCGCCTGAAGGCGCTCACCACGCTGCACGGCCGCCTCGACCTGCCGGACCTCGCGCCGCTCTACCGTCGCTACGACGAGCTGCCCCTGGTGTCGATCTCGCAGGCGCAGCGCGAGCCGCTGCCGTGGGTGAACTGGGTCGGCACGGTCCACCACGGGCTGCCGGAAGACCTGCTGCGGGTGGGCGACGGCGGCGGCGGCTATCTCGCGTTCCTCGGGCGCATCTCTCCGGAGAAGCGGCCCGACCGCGCGATCCGCATCGCGCGCCAGGTAGGCATGCCGCTCAGGATGGCGGCGAAGATCGAGCGCGGCGACCAGGGCTACTTCGAGGCCGTGGTCGAGCCGCTGCTGGGCCCCGACGTCGAGTTCATCGGCGAGATCCCCGATCGCGACAAGGGCGAGTTCCTCGGCAACGCGCGCGCCCTGCTCTTCCCGATCGACTGGCCCGAGCCCTTCGGCCTGGTGATGATCGAGGCGATGGCCTGCGGCACGCCGGTGATCGCGTGCCCCTGCGGATCGGTGCCGGAGATCGTCGACCACGGCGTGAGCGGCTTCATCGCGCCGGACGAGGACGCGGCCGCGCGCGCCGTGGCGCAGCTCGACGATTTCGACCGCCTGGCCTGCCGCCGGCGCTTCGAGCAGCGCTTCAGCGCCGCGCGCATGGCGCGCGACTACGTCTGCCTGTACAAGCGCATCGCCGCGCGCGACGACGACCGCCCGCTGATACGCTCGGCGGCATGAAGAACGACCGCATCCCGCCCCAGGAAGCGATCCGCATCGAGGAGCGCTGGTACGTGCTCGCGACCACCTCGCGGGCCGGG
>DASSPL010000339.1:0-9516 GCA_035699685.1 Burkholderiales bacterium
TGATCGGCTACTGGTCGATCCAGAAGGTGAATCCGAGTGGCATCATTCCCAAGGGCGCTCCGGCGCCTTACCTAGAAGAGCCGAGGAGGAGGGCACTATGAGGAGGGCAGTCGCATTCATCGCGGGCATGGTGGTGGCCTGCGCGGCATCGGCGCAGGCGCAGAACTACCCCAGTCGTCCGGTGCGCGTGGTGGTGGCGGCGCAGACCGGCGGCCCGGACACCGTGGCGCGCATCGTCGCCGCGGCCCTGCAGCAGCAGCTCGGCCAGCCGTTCGTGGTCGAGAACCAGGGCGGCGCGAACGGCATCGTCGGCGCGACCACCGTCGCCAAGGCCGCGCCCGACGGGTACACGCTGCTCGTCTATTCCTCCGGCTTCGTCATCAACCCGGCGATGCACAAGAGCCTGCCGTACGACACCGAGAAGGACTTCACGCCGATCACCAACCTGGTGAGCAACGGCGGGCTGTTCTTCGCCGTCGCCAACAACGTGCCGGCGAACAGCCTGAAGGAGTTCCTCGACTACGCGAAGAAGCCGGGCACGCAGCTCGCCTACAGCACGCCCGGCGTCGGCAATACCTGGCACCTGGCGATGGAAGTCTTCAACGGCATGACCGGCATCAAGTCGACGCACATTCCGTACAAGGGCGGCGGACCCGCGACGGCCGCGCTGGCGAGCGGGGAAGTGCAGGCCATGTTCGCCTCGCCCGCGCCCCTGATGCCGCACTACCAGAGCAAGAGGGTGCGCGTCCTTGCCTGGACCGGCGAAAAGCGCCATCCCGGCTTCCCCGAGGTGCCGACGACCGCCGAGGCGGGCCTGCCGCAGTACAAGCACGACGGCGGCTGGTTCGGCATGTTCGGTCCCGCCGGCATGCCGGCCGACATCGCCGAGAAGCTGGCCGGCGAGGTGCGCAAGGCGACGCAGGATGCGGGCGTGCGCGACCGCCTGCAGAAGGTCGGCGTCTTTCCGGTGGCCGATTCGCCCGCCGATTTCAGGAAATTCTTCCACGCCGAGATCAAGGCCTACGCGGACCAGGCGCGCGCCGCCGGCATCAAGCCCGAATAGCACGGATGTACACGCGACGATGGTCGACGTCGCCGCGCGAGCATGAGGTAACGGTCGAGCGGGACGTCAAGGTGCGCATGCCCGACGGCACGATGCTGGACGGCGACATCTATCGACCGGCGTCGAGCGGCCGCTTCCCGGTCCTGCTCGGCGCGCATCCGTACAACAAGGAGATGCAGTCGCCGCCGCTGCGGCCGGTCGGCTTCACGCCGATGCGCGGCTGGATGGAGAGCGGCGATTCGACGTACTTCGCGCGGCGCGGCTATGTCCACGCGGTGTTCAACGTCCGCGGCAGCGGCGCCTCGGAAGGCTTCTACCAGCTCGGCGGCCCGCTGGAGGTGCAGGACATCTGCCACCTCGTCGGCTGGCTCGCCGCGCAGCCGTGGTCGAGCGGCGCCGTCGGCATGTTCGGCGTCTCGTACTTCGCGCGCATTGCCAAGCTGGTCGCCGCCGAAGGCCCGCCGGCGCTCAAGGCGGTGTTCGCGCCATGGTCGGGCACCGACGATTACCGCCACCGCTGGTATCACGGCGGTATCCTGGCCGCCGGCTTCCTCGCGCACTGGCGCAACAGCGCGCACAACCCGCGCTACAAGAGCTTCTACAAGGCGCAGCACGGCGAGGAGAAGTACCGGCAGGCGATCGCCGCCGTGATGAAGGATGCGGAGATCACGGCGATCGAGCCGCTGCGCGCGGCGCTGGAGAATCCGGAGGCGGGCACCAACGCGGTGATCGTCGACGTGCTGCTGCATCCCTTCGACGGCCCGTTCTGGCGCGAGCGCAGCGCTCACGACGACCGGGCGAAGATTCCCGCCTACCTCGGCGGCTGCTGGGGCATCTACGGCCTGCACCTGCCGGGCGCCTTCACCGCGTGGCAGGAGTGGCGGGGGCCGAAGAAGATGCTGCTCGGCCCGCCGGTGTACCTCGATCGTCCCGTGTACCAGCTGCACGAGGAAGCGCTGCGCTGGTTCGACCACTGGCTGAAGGGCAGGGACACCGGGATCATGGACGAGCCGGCGGTGCGCTGCTTCATTCCCGGCACCGGCGAATGGAAGGCGCTCGACGACTGGCCGCCCCACGATGCGCGCTGGACCACCTTCTTCCTCCACGGCGACGGCACGCTTTCGGAGCATGAG
The DNA here is from genome assembly GCA_035699685.1 of Burkholderiales bacterium. Lineage (GTDB taxonomy): Bacteria > Pseudomonadota > Gammaproteobacteria > Burkholderiales > SG8-39 > SCGC-AG-212-J23. Next base: position 2,197 of record DASSPL010000339.1, read on the forward strand.
CCTTGGCCCGGGACAGACACCGTGTCGTTCAACGAGTCACCGTCCGAGCACGGGGAGGCGCGCTTCACCACGCCGCCCTTCGTCGAGAACACAGAGGTCCTGGGGCCGGCGGTGGCCAGGCTGCAGCTCTCGACCGATGACACCGAAGCGCTGGTCTTCGTCACGCTTCTTTCAGTCGGGGTCGATGGAAAGGAAACCGAGCTGACCCGCGGCTGGCTGCGCGCCTCGCAGCGCCGCCTGCGCGAAGGCTGCCCGCCGTGGGCGCCGGTGCAGGCCCACGAGCAGCGCGAGCCGCTGGAGCCCGGCGAGATCTACGGGCTGACGATCCCGATCGTGCCGACCGCGCGCCTGTTCCGCGCCGGAGAGCGGCTGGTGGTGCGCATCAAGGGCGCCGACGACGAGCCGCCGCAGACCTCGCTCCAGGCCATCGCGCGCAACCACCTGCGGCGGGTGCGCCCGGCGCGCATCACCGTGCACTGCGACCCCTCGCGCCCGTCATGGATCGAGCTTCCCATCACGCGCGGCAACCTCATCGGCACCTTCTTCTCCGGTGGCGACCTCTCCCAGTTCAAGCTCTCACGGTAGCGCCATCGCCGCCGCGATGCTGCTCGGCCGCTGGTCGAGGATCGTCGAGCGCCACGGCGGCGGCTGCTCGTGCTGTCCCGGGCTGGGCGACGTCGCGATCGACGAGGTCGAGAAGCGCGTGACGGCGTGGCTGGCCAAGCGCCACGACGTGGGTGAGTCCTTCTCAGGTCAATTGAAGCGATGCATCGCCGACCGGTCGGCGCTCCCGGCGGAGCTGCAGAAAGACATCGACGAGGCGCTGTGCGAGCTGGAACGTATCCAGTCGGGAATGCCTTAAATGGTGACTGTCACCATTTAGACGCGCCAGGCGGCGAAGCCGCAGCCGACGATGACCTTCGGCACGGCGACGTAGTCGACGAGCTCGAAGCCCTGGCCGCCGGCGGCGGCGTGGGCGACGAGCCAGTTGCGCACTTCCTCGGAGCCGTTGCCGTGCGTCGGCAGCTTCTCGTCGAGGTAGCGGATCAGCTCCTTCTCCGGTCCGCCGAAGCGGCGGATGGTTTCCTGGTCGAAGTCCTCGTAGATCGCGCCCATGGTCTTCTCGCCGATCGAGTGCGACAGGCCGCCGGTGCCGAGGATGGCGACGCGCAGCGGCTCCGGATAGCTCTCGATGGCCTTGCGCAGCAGGCGGCCCCACTCGGCACAGCGCGCGAGCGAAGGCATCGGCTCCTCGATGCTGTTCAGCAGGATCGGCACGATGCGCGGCAGCTTCTCGAGCTCCATGCGCCAGAGCGGAATGCAGATGCCGTGGTCGAGCTTGAGGCGATGCGAGAACGACGGCTCGAAGCCCTGCGCGAGCGCCGTCTTCACGAGGTGCATGCCGAAGGCGGCGTGGCCGGCGAGCTCGCGGTGCGGGAAGGCCTTCATCCACGGCTCGGGCGGACCTTCGTTCACCTCGCCGACGCCGACGCAGATCGACGGCACGTTGTCGAGGAAGAAGTTCGACCAGTGGTCGGGAGACACCGCGACCAGCACGTCGGGTTTGGTCGCAGCGATGCGCCGGCCGAGCTCGCGGAAGCCGTCCGCCATGCGCTGCTTCTGCTCGGGCGGCACGCTCTCCCACTCGCGCACGATGAGCGGGCCGTGGCTCGCCGCGAAGGCGCCGACCAGGCTAGCCATTCAGGCGCTGCACGAACTCGGCGTCCTTCATGCCGATGGTGAAGAAGTAGTAGCGCAGCAGGTAGGCGTTGGTGCGCTCCGCGAGGAACGGCGCGTCGTGCTCCAGAACCGCGCGCTTCACCCGCTCCTCCATGGGATAGCTTTTCAGGACCGCCTGCGGATCGGCGCGAAACTGCTGCGCCAGCGCCGGCGACTGGAGATCGAAGAACAGCTTGGAGAGCCAGTAGTCGCGCATGGACCTGTATTCTTCACCAGTAATGGCCGCGCCGGTTCACGTCCATGCGGAACAGGCGCCACTTGAAGAGCGTGGTCACATAGAACGAGCCGGCATCGGCGCCGCGGCCGAAGCCGATGTTCCCCGGGCGGAATCCCGCCGGAGGCGCAATTCTCGCCAGCTCCTTTCCGGAAGGATCCAGTACAAAGATCGCGCCCTCCGCCGGCTCGCGCGCGCCGTTGTGCGCGGCGACGTAGAGATTGCCCTCGGTGTCCATCGCCATGCCGTCGGTGATCAGGTTGTCGCTGCGGAAGAAAACGCGGCCATTGGAGACGTTGCCTTCGCTGTCCAGGTCGTAGACGACCACGCCGCCGAGCTTGAGGCCGAAGCGGTCGCTGGCCGGACCGAGCGGGTTGCGCACCAGGCGCACCGGCAGGTTGGACGCCGAGACGTAAAGCCGCCGCCCGTCGGGCGACACCTCGATGCCGTTCGGCCGCAGGATGTCGGTGGCGAGCTGCACCACCCTGCCGTCCGGATCGGCGCGGTAGATGGCGTTCGGCAGCTCGATCGGCTCGGGCTCGAAGTAGCGCGCGTCGGTGAAGTACACACGGCCGCGCGCGTCGCTCGTCACGTCGTTTGGGCTGTTCAGCCGCTTGCCCTGGTAGCGGTCGGCGACCACGCTTAGCTGCCCCGTGCGCAGGTTGCGCCGCACGATGGCGCGCCCGCCGTTCATCTCCGACTCCTGCGCGATCAGCAGGTCGCCGTTGCGATCGACGTGCATGCCGTTCGCCATGCCCGAGGGCTCCATGAACTTGGCCGTCTGCTTCGTGCGCGGGTCGTAGCGGTAGATGGTGCCCCCGGGATTGCGCTCCTTCACCTCGTCCGGCCGCGTGATGTCCGACACGTACACGTAGCCGTCGCGGTCGGCGACCACGCCCTCGGAGGTGACGAGGCCGGCGCTGGATACCTCTTCCCACTTCGCGGCCTCGGGAAAGATCGGGCCGACCGCGCATCCCGTGAGGACGAAGAACGCGATGCCGAGGGTCGAAGCTTTCACGAAAATTACGTACCGGGTACGGAATTACTTCCGGTGCTTCTGCGCCGCGGCGCGCAGCGCGTCGTATTCGGCCTTGATCGCGGGCTGGCTCGCCAGGATCGACTCGGTCACCTTCGTGACGTCGTCGACGAAGCGCTTCTGGTCGCCTGCCGGCAGGGTGATGAGCTCGCCGCCATTCGACTGCCAGGTCTTCTTCGCGCGCTCGACGTCGTCCGGCAGCCAGGTGAAGAACAGCTTCTCGGCCTCGCGCGACACGTCGCGCACGATCTTCTCGAGCTCGGGACCTATGTTCTTCATGAACGCGCGGCTCACGCCGCCCGTCAGGATCAGGTAGGAGCCCGGCAGGTAGGTCATGCCCTTCGCCACGTCGTAGTAGCGGAAGCCGGGGAACACGGTGAGGCCGGCCACCGCGCCGTCGATGGTGCGGTTCTGCATCGCCGGCAGCACCTCGCCGAGCGGCATGGACAGCGCCGAGGTGCCGAAGTGGCGGAACGGCTCGACCTGCAGCGGCGCGGCGCCCGGCACGCGGATCTTCTGGCCCTTGAAGTCGGCGAGCGAGCGGATCGCCTTGTGCGACAGCACCATGTTCGGGTTGGCGCTGTAGACGATGAGCGGCTCGATGCCCTTGTCGGCACTGAACTGCGACAGGCGCTTGCGGATCTCCGGGTCCTGGAACACGCGGTTGCCGTGGTTCATGTCGTCGAACAGGCCCGCGGCGTCGAATACCAGGTAGCGCGGATCGATGCCGACGAAGAACCCGCTCGCCACCAGCGTCATCTCGATGGTGCCGAGCGCCACGCCCTCGACGGTGCGCGGGATCTGGCCGAGCTGGTTGGCGGGATACATCTCGACCTTGATGCGGCCGTTGCTGCGCGGCTCGATGCCGGCCTTCATCGCCTTCATGTACTCGACGTTCATGTCGTTGACCGTCGGCGCCGACAGCTTCATGGTGAACTGCTGGGCCGCAGCCGGCGCCGCCAGCGTCAGAGCCGCAAGGATGGTGCAAAGGCGTTTCATGGTCCTCCTCGTATATCGCGAATATAGCGGGCGATGGTCTCCAGCGCCTGCTGCGATGCGGCGGACGACGGATCCCTGGCGATGAAGGTGTGCGGCTGGCCTTCGAACTTCACCACCCGCGCGTCGCCGTAAGCCTGCGCAAAGAGGTCCGCGCGGTGGTGCTCGACGTTCTCGTCGGCCGTGCCCTGGATGATGAGCATCGGCGGCCGTGTCTTCGCCTCGCCGCGCTCGACGATGAGATGCGGATTGCCCTCGGCCATCGCCGCCTCGTCGGCGAAGTAGGCATGGTGCGCATCGACCAGGTTCTTCATCCCCTTCGCCTTGGCCATTCGGTAGCGGGCGAGCGGGTCGAGGATCGGCCAGCAGGCGACGATGAAATCCAGCGGTTCCGTACCCGGGAGAACGGCCGTCAGCAGCACCTGCGCGCCGCTGGAAGTCGCCAGCGCGCCGGTCTTTGAAAAAGGCAGCTCTTTTTTGGCCCAGTGAAGCGCGAAGGCGACGTCTTCCACCGCGGCCGGATAGCGGTGCTTCGGCGCCATGCGGAAGTCGAGCGCGAAGACCGCGATGCCGTGCGCCGCGAGGTACTCGTGGATGGCGACATTGGCCAGGCGGTCGTTCATCACCCAGGCGCCGCCGTGGACCTCGACGACGAGAACCTCGGCGTCCTGCGGGCGGTACAGCCGGCCAAGGAGCCCCTCCCGGTAGGTGAGGTCCCTTATCTCCACGCTTGCACCTCGTGCAGGATATTGGGCGCGCCGTAGTCGCGGATGATCCGCCGCGGGTCGCGCTCGGTCGGCCGGCCCTCGAGGTCGGCGCCGAGATAGCGCGAGTGCCGCACGATGCGCGTGCCGAAGTCGTGCTGGCTCCTTTCGTACTTCGCCAGCCCTTCGTCGATGGAAGCGCCTGAAAGCGAATCGGCGAGGCACCGCGCATCCATGGCTGCCTTGCCCGCCCCGCCCGCGACATGCGGCCGCACGACGAACGCCGCGTCGCCCAGCAGCGCCACGCGGCCGAAGGTCATGCGCGGCGATTCCATGTCGCTGATCGCCTGCAGGAGCGGCTGAGGGGTTTCCTGAACGAGTGACGAAATCGCGGCGGGGAGCACGTCGGCGGCATGTGCCTTCATCTCGGCGATGAGCTCCGGCCGGATGAGCGGCGGCGGGATGGACATGCCGTGGTTCCTGCCGCTCTCATCGGTGAAGAGATCCTCTAGGGAGCAGACGTTGCGATACCAGATGAAGTACACGCCGTCGGGGACCTTCATCGAGAGCAGCATCTCGCCCGGCGGAAAGCAGAACACGATGCGCCCGCTGACCGCTTCGCGCGTCTTCGCCGGCACCTCGCGGTCCTCGATGATGCCGCGCCAGGCGACGTAGTTGGCGAAGCGCGGCTGCACGTCGGGCAGGAACTGCTTCCTCACCGTGGAGTACACGCCGTCGGCGCCGACGATCAGGTCGGCCTGGTCGCGGCTGCCGTCGGCGAAGACCGCGGTGTCATCCTCGATGCGCTCGAGGACCATGCCCTGGCGGTACACAGCGGCGGGGAGCGCCGCGCGCAGCGGCTGATATACGCGCGCCCAGGCGCTCGCCATCAGGTTGCGGCGGTGCTCGTAGGCGATCGAGCCGTCCTTCTCCATCCACACGTGCGCTTCCTGCGCCACGCCTGCAGACGGATCGAAGCGCGCACCGGCGCGCGCCATCACGTCGAGCAGCTCCTGCGAGACGCCGAGGCCCGCGCCGCGGCCGGCAAGATCGCCGACCGCGCGCTCGTACACGGTGACCTGCCAGCCGCCCTTGCGCAGCAGGAGCGCCGCCATGAGACCGCCGACCGAGCCGCCGATGACGAGGGCCTTCATCTAGAATCATCGTAATGGAGCAACGGCTTCCCGAAGTGAAATGGGTCGGCGTGATGCACGAAGGCGTGCCGTGCCGGCGCAGCGACCTCGATGCCTGCATCCGGTTCTACCAGGAGGTGCTGGGCCTCAAGCTCCTGCCGCGGCCGGCGAAGCTGGACGAGATCATGGGCTACAAGCCGAGCGGCGCCTGGCTCGGCGACGCCGAGGACCGCGTCCAGTTCCACCTCATCGCCAAGGACGACGAGGTCATGCCGGGGCCGGAGGCGCGCATGTCGCCCACCGGCCGCCACACGGCATGGCTGGTGAAGGACCTCGACGCCTTCCGCGCGCGCCTCAGGCAGCTCGGCATCAAGTACGACCAGATCGACGGCGTGGTCGCCAGCGATCAGGTGTTCGTCAAGGATCCTTCCGGCTTCACCTGGGAGTTCCAGGAGAGGAAGTAGTCATTTGCGGTGCTTCTGCGCCGCGGCGCGCAGCGCCTCGTAGTCTTCCCTCAGCTGCGGATTGGCCGCCAGGATCGGCGGCAGGGCGCTCGTCGCCTGGTCGAGGAAACGCTTCGCTTCCGCGGGCGGCAGCGTGATGTTCTGCCCGCCGTGCTGCTCCCACGCCTTGCGGCTGCGCTCGACATCGTCCACGCCCCACGTGGCGAAGATCGTCTCGGCCTTCTGCGCCTCCTCGCGCACGATTGCCTCGAGCTCGCGCCCGAGCGACTTCATGTAGTTGCGGTTGACGAGGCCGCCGGCGATGAGGAACTGGCCCGGCAGCTGCGTGAGCCCCTTCGCCACGTCGTAGGACTTGAAGGCGGTGAAGATGGTGAGGCCCGCGGTAAAGCCGTCGATGGTGCGGTTCTGCATCGCGGGCATGACCTCGCCGAGCGGCATGGAGAGGGGATTCGCGCCGAGCTTCCGGAACGGCTCCAGATGCAGCGGCGCACCGCCGGGCACGCGGATCTTCTGGCCCGAAAGGTCGCCGATCGCGCGCACCGGCTTGTGGGAAAGCAGCATCAGCGGGCCGTGCGCGAAGATGATGAGCGGCTCGACGCCCTTGGTCTGCCCGAAGGTCGAAAGGCGCTTGCGCACCTCGGGGTCGGCGAAGACGCGTTGCGCGTGCCCCATGTCGTCGAACAGGCCCGGCGCATCGAACACCACGAAGCGCGGCTCGAGGCCGATGAAGAAGCCGGTGGCCGGCGTCGTCATCTCGATGGTGCCGAGCGCCACGCCCTCGACGGTGCGCGGGATGGGGCCGAGCTGGTTCGCCGGGTAGATCTCCACCTTGACCTTGCCGCCCGAGCGGGACTCGACGCCCTTCTTGAAGGCGTTCATCCACTCGATGGTCACGTCGTTGATCGTCGGCGTGGACAGCTTCATCGTGTACTGCGCGTGCGCCGCCACGCTGAAGGCGGCGAGCGCCGCGGCCAGGCAAAGTTTCATGTGCATTCCTTTAGTGGGCGTAGCGGAAGACCAGGCTCGCCGCCCG
>DASSPL010000340.1:0-11292 GCA_035699685.1 Burkholderiales bacterium
ACGGACGTGCTCCGTCGCACGATCGCCGGCTACGCGCGGCACCCGAACTTCTTCTCATCGCAGCTCGTCGGTCTCGGCTGCGAGGCGAACCAGATCAACTCGCTGCTCGCCGCGCAGCAGTTGAAGAGGAGCGACAAGCTCACCGCCTTCACCATCCAGGAGAAGGGCGGCACGCGCAAGGCGGTGGAGAACGGCATCGCGCGCGTGAAGGAAATGCTGCCAGAGGCGAACCGCGTGAAGCGCGAGCCGGTGCCTGCCTCGCATCTGATGCTTGGCCTGCAGTGCGGCGGGTCGGACGGGTATTCCGGCATCAGCGCGAATCCCGCGCTCGGCGCCGCGGTCGACCTGCTGGTGCGCAACGGAGGCACTGCCATCCTGTCGGAGACGCCGGAGGTCTACGGCGCCGAGCACCTGCTTACGCGCCGCGCGGTGTCGAAGGAAGTCGGCGAGAAGCTGATCGAGCGCATCCGCTGGTGGGAGGCGTACACCGAGCGGATGGGCAACGAGATGAACAACAACCCCTCGCCCGGGAACAAGGCCGGCGGCCTGACCACCATCCTCGAGAAATCGCTCGGCGCGGTGGCGAAGGGCGGCACGACGAATCTCGTCGCCGTCTACGAGTACGCGCAGCCGGTCACGGCGCACGGCTTCGTCTATATGGACACGCCCGGATATGACCCGGTGTCGGCCACCGGCCAGGTCGCGGGCGGCGCGAACATGATCTGCTTCACCACCGGCCGCGGCTCGGCCTACGGCTGCAAGCCGGCGCCGTCGCTCAAGCTCGCCACCAACACGCCGCTCTTCGTGCACCAGGAAGACGACATGGATTTCAACTGCGGCACGATCATCGACGGCACGGAGACCATTGCCCAGGCGGGCGAGCGCTTCTTCCAGCTGATCCTCGAGACCGCCTCGGGCCGCCGTACCAAGAGCGAGGAATTCGGCTACGGCGACGACGAGTTCGCGCCGTGGACGCTCGGCGCGACGATGTGAGCTTGGCTGAGGTCGCCATCGCCACGGCGCTCGCCTGGGGCGCCGGCTTGCGGGCGTATGCCGTGATCTTCGCCGTCGGTCTGGCGGGCTACCTGGGCTGGATTGCGCTCCCGGGGCATCTGGATGTGCTGCAGCACCCTCTGGTGCTTGGCGCGAGCGGTTTCATGACGCTGGTGGAGTTCGCCGCCGACAAGCTGCCGTGGCTCGACAGCGTATGGGACGCCATCCACAGCTTCATCCGCATTCCTGCCGGGGCCGCCCTGGCCGCGCTGGTGTTCGCCGACTCCGGGGCGGCGGTGACGGTGGCAGCCGGCCTGCTCGGCGGCGGACTGGCCGGAGCGATGCACGCAGCGAAGGCCGGCACGCGCGCGGCGATCAACCTCTCGCCTGAGCCGTTCTCCAACTGGACCGCGTCGCTATCGGAAGACGCGCTGGTGCCGTTCGGCCTGTGGCTCGCCGTCGCGCACCCGATCGCCTCCTTCGTGCTGCTCGCCGTGCTGATCATCGCGGCGATCCTGCTCGCGCGGTTCCTCTGGAAAGGCGTGGCGGTCCTCGGCCAGCGCCTGCGGCCGGGTTGAGGTTCTACCTCGACGCCCCGCTGCGCGCGGGAACGACCTGCCTCCTGCCTGAGGACAGCGCGCACCACGCGGTGCACGTCCTGCGAATCCGCAATGGGGACGAGGTCACGCTGTTCAACGGCCGCGGCGGCGAGTTCGCGGCGCGGATCGCATCGATCGACCGGCTGAAGGTCATGGTCGACCTGCTCGAGCATCGCGCCGTGGAGCGCGAGTCGCCGCTGCGCGTGATCCTCGTGCAGGGGGTTTCCTCGGGCGAGCGCATGGATTTCACCGTGCGGAAGAGCGTCGAGCTCGGCGTGGCCGAGATTCGGCCGGTGCTGGCCGCGGCGTCGGTCGCGCGCCCGAAGGGCGAGCGCGCCGCGGCGCGCCATGCGCACTGGCAGAAAGTGGCCATTTCCGCGTGCGAGCAATGCGGGCGCAACCGGGTGCCGGTGGTGCACCCGCTGGTCAACGCCGTGGACTACACGGGCGGGGAGGGGACGCGCATCCTGCTCGCGCCCTCGTCGGAGCTGAAGTTCTCGCAGGCGGTGAAGGGCGGCGGCGCCGCCTTCACCCTCGCCGCCGGACCCGAAGCCGGGTGGAGCGGCGACGAGGAGCGCCGCTTCATGGACGCGGGGTTCGTGCCGGCCCGGATCGGCCCGCGCGTGCTGCGCACCGAGACCGCGGGCCTCGCGGCCCTCGCGGCGCTCAGCGCCCTGCTGGGAGACTTCTAGCCAGCAGGTCGGCGATGCGGTGGTTGCCGTTGTCGCGCGCGATCTCCTGCGCGCTGCGGCCGGTCCAGGTCTTGGCGTCGAGGTTCACGCCGCGGCCCTGGATGAAGAGCTGCACCGCGAGCTCGTCGTTGCGCTTCACCGCGTCGAGGAAGTCGCGCTCGTCGTGGTAGCGCAGGCCCATCGCGGTGAGGTCCTTGCGCGCCTGCACGCTGCGGTCGGCGGAGAACGCCTCGACCGCCGCGGGCGCCGGATGCTTCATGGCGAGGCCGGCGATGTCGCGGCCCAAGGCAGCCATGCGGTCGCGGTATTCCGGCGGCATCTCCGCGGTGGCGCCGGCGAAGAGGCTGGCGATCGCCTGGTTGGCCTGGTGGTTGCGGCCGGCGAGCAGGTCGGCCATGGCCGCGTCCGGATTGGGGTGGGCGCCGATGCGGACCATCTGGTGGACGAGCGTCAGCACGTGGCCGAAGGCGGCCCAGTCCTGTTCGTCGGTGACGGCGCGAGCCGAAGCCGAGCTGGCGATCAGTGCGAAAAGGAAAGCAGCGCGAAGCAGTTTCATGGTTTAAGTCTCCCGGGAGCAGAGCATAACGCTCCGGAAGCGGTTACGTTTACCCCGTACAATTTGAAAAAACTACAATGGCTTCGCCTCTCATTTCCGAAGCGTTCGTCCGCTGGCTGCGCCAGGTCGCGCCGTATGTGCACGCGTTCCGCGGCCGCACATTCGTCGTCGCCTTCGGCGGCGAGCTGTTTACCGAGCGCACGCGCTTCCTCACTTTCGTCCACGACCTGAACCTGCTCGCCGCGCTCGGCATCCGGCTGGTGCTGGTGCACGGCGCGCGGCCGCAGATCGAGGCCGAGCTCAAGTCGCGCGGCGTGCGCTCGCGCTACGCGCAGGGCCTGCGCGTAACCGACGAAGCCGCGCTCATGGCGGTGAAGCAGGCCGCCGGCGTGCTGCGCATCGAGATCGAGGCGGTGCTGTCGCAGGGCCTGCCGAGCTCGCCGATGGCCGGCGCGCAGATCCGCGTGAATTCCGGCAACTTCATCACCGCGCGCCCGATCGGCGTGAGGAAGGGCGTCGACTTCCAGTTCACCGGCGCCGTGCGCAAGGTCGACGCGTTCGCCATCCGCGGCGCGCTCGACGCGGGCGAGGTCGTGCTCGTCGCCCACGTCGGTTATTCGCCGACCGGCGAGGTATTCAACCTGGCGTGGGAAGACGTGGCCGAGAACGTGGCGATCGCGCTTCGCGCCGACAAGCTCATCATGTTCACCGACCGCGTGCCGGTCGATCGGCGCGAGCAGGTGGTGAGCGAGCTCACCGCGCACGAGGCCGAGGCGCTGGTCAAGAAGGGCGGGCTCACCGCGCAGACCTCGCGCGCGATCGAGCATGCGGCGCGCGCGCTGGGCAACGGCGTCGGCCGGGCGCACATCCTGTCGCGGCGCGTGCCGGGGTCCCTGCTGCTCGAGCTCTTCACCGCCGCCGGCGTCGGCACCATGCTCACCGCGGATACGCTGGAGCAGCTGCGGCCGGCGCGCATCGAGGACGTCGGCGGCATGATCTCGCTCATCGAGCCGCTGGAGGCCGAAGGCACGCTGGTGAAGCGCAGCCGCGAGCTGCTCGAGTCCGAGATCGGCAACTTCTTCGTCATCGAGCACGACGGGGTGATCCGCGGCTGCGCGGCGCTCTATCCCTTTCCCGACGACAAGAGCGCCGAGTTCGCCTGCCTGGCCGTCGCTCCCGAGTACCGCGACGCCGGCTACGGCGAGCGGCTGCTGCTCGCGTGCCAGGAGCGCGCCAAGGCATTGAAGCTGCGCAAGCTCTTCGCGCTGACCACGCACGCCGCGCACTGGTTCCTCGAGCAGGGCTTCCGCGCGGGCGACGTCGCCGCGCTGCCGTCGAAGCGCCAGGCGCTCTACAACTGGAAGCGCGGCTCGAAGGTCTTTCTTAAACGCATATAATCGGCCGCCTATGGCCCGCATGGTGAAGTGCGTCAAGCTCGGCCGCGAGGCCGAAGGCATGGATTTCCCGCCCTACCCCGGCGATCTCGGCAAGCGCATCTGGGAGAACGTCTCCAAGGAAGCCTGGGCGCAGTGGCTCAAGCAGCAGACGATGCTCGTCAACGAGAACCGTCTCAACCTCGCCGACGCGCGCGCGCGGAAATACCTGATGGAGCAGACCGAGCGCCACTTCTTCGGCCAGGGAGCCGACATGGCGTCGGGCTACGTTCCTCCCGAGAAGTGAAGATCGGGGAGTTCTGGGACGACGCCATCGTCCCGGCGCTGACGGAATACATCCGCATTCCGGCCAAGTCGCCGCACTTCGACCGCGACTGGCAGGCGCACGGCTACATAGACGAGGCGGCGCGGCTCGCCGCCCGCTGGTGCGAGAAGCACCAGCCCGCGGGCACGCAGCTCGAGATCGTGCGCCTGGAAGGCCGCACGCCGTGCCTGCTGCTCGACGTTCCCGGCACCGCGCCCGGCGATCCGGTGCTGATGTACGGCCACCTCGACAAGCAGCCGGAGATGGTCGGCTGGCGCGAGGGCTTCGGGCCGTGGGTGCCGGTGATGGAGGATGGCAAGCTCTACGGCCGCGGCGGCGCCGACGACGGCTATGCCGTGTTCTGCGCCATCGCCGCGCTGCGCGAACTGAAGGAACAGAAGCGCCCGCACCGCCGCTGCGTGATCCTGATCGAGTGCTGCGAGGAGAGCGGCAGCTTCGACCTGCCGCCTTACCTCGAAGTTCTATCTAAGAAAATTGGGAATCCTTCGCTGGTCGTCGCGCTCGACTCCGGCTGCGGCAACTACGACCAGCTCTGGGGCACGACGTCCCTGCGCGGCCTGGTGAACGGCGTGCTCACCGTAGAGGTGCTCACCGAAGGCGTGCATTCCGGCGATGCGAGCGGCGTGGTGGCCTCGAGCTTCCGCATCGCGCGCCAGCTGCTCGACCGCATCGACGATCCGCGCACCGGCGTGGTGAAGGACTTCCAGGCCGAGATCCCCGCCGAGCGCAAGACGCAGGCGCAGCGGGCTGCCAAGGTGTTGGGCGAGACGGTGTGGCGCAAATTTCCTTTCGTCGAAGGCATGCGCGCCATGCACGACGACGTCGGCGAGCTGGTCCTCAACCGCACCTGGCGGCCGATGCTTGCCGTCACCGGCGCCGACGGCCTGCCGACGCCGTCCAACGCCGGCAATGTGCTGCGGCCGAAAACCCAGCTCGCCCTGTCGCTGCGCCTGCCTCCGACGTCGAACGGCGAAGCCGCCGCACGCAAGTTGAAGGAGTTATTGGAGAAAGACCCTCCGTACGGCGCGCGCGTGTCCTTCGACTACGGGCAGTCGGCCACCGGCTGGAACGCCCCGGCCACAGCGCCCTGGCTCGAAAAGGCGATGGAGGAAGCCTCCAAGCGCCACTACGGCAAGAGCGCGATGTGGATGGGCGAAGGCGGCACCATCCCCTTCATGGCGATGCTCGGCCAGAAATTCCCGCAGGCCCAGTTCCTCATCACGGGGGTGCTCGGGCCGCACTCGAATGCGCACGGCCCGAACGAGTTCCTGCACATCGGCTACGCGAAGCGGCTGACTGCCTGCGTCGCCGACGTCCTCAGCGCGCAAGGTCTTTCAGGAACATAAGGTTCAGCCGCGCTTTTGCGTGGCCGGGATTGAGAAGCAGCGCCATCTGATACTCGCGGCGCGCTTCGTCGACGCGTCCGGCTAGCTGGTACGCGTACCCGAGGTTGTTGTGTCCGCGCGCGTTCCACGGCGCCAGCGCCACGCTGGATTCCCACAGCACGACCTCGCTACGGTAGTCGAGCTGGCGCAGGATGCTGGCGCCGGCAAAGAGGACGAGCACGAAGGCAGCGGCGAAGCGCGGGGCGCCGCGCAGCTGGATACAGAGGGCAAGGAACAGGCCCCAGGACGCCAGGTAGAGCTGGCGGTCGTTGGCGACGTCGAGCCGCGGCACGATCGAGTTGGTCGGCGCGAGCTGCAGGAAGAACCACAATATGCCGAACGCGATCCACGGACGCGCGCGCAGGTTGGCTGCGGCGAGCACGAACAGGGAAAGGAACAGCGCCGCCTGCAACGCGAGCGACGGGGTCCACGCGTTCAGCACGGGCAGCGCGGGATCGATGTTATAGCCGTGCAGCGAGACCAGGCGCAGCACCAGGTACGAGATGCCGCCGACCTGCGTGAGCAGGTTGTCGGCGAGGCTGCGCTCGCCGTAGCCGTAGGCGACGAGGTCGAAGTAGCGCTGGTTGAGGAGCAGGAAGATGCCGCCGGCGAAGAACAGCGACCAGTGCGCCCATTGGCGCCGCACGATCTCCCGCCATCCCGGCCAGGCGCCCCGGCACAGCTCGCACAGCAGAAGCGCCGCCGGCAGCGTGGCCGCGGTTTCCCGGGTCGCCAGCGCGAGGACGAACAGCAGGGCGGAGATGGCCCAATGCGCCCCCCGCAGGTATGCATACAGTGCGCCGAGGTAGAACAGCGCCATCAGCGAGGATGAACGGCCGCTGATGTAGGTGACCGCCTCGGTGGCCGCCGGGTGCAGGGCAAAGAGCAGCGCCGCCACGAATGCGGCCTTGCGGTCCCTGAACAGCGCCTCGCCGATGAAGAACAGCAGGGCAGCGTTCATCGCGTGCACCGCCATGTTGAGCAGGTGAAAGCCGCCGCCCAAGGTCCAGTTCAGCGTGTAGCTCGCCTTGAGCAGCGGGCGCACGCCGCCGCCGGCGCGCTCGAAGAGCGCCTCCCAGGAATGCACCGTCGGGTAGTGGACGATGACGTTGTAGTCGTCGAAGTGGAATACCCCGGCGAGCGACGGCAGGTAGGCGCCGAACGCCAGCCCGGCGACGGCGAGCGCGGGCTTCACCGCGCGGCGGCGAATGCGCGGTCGAGGAGGCCGACCGCGTTCCACCAGCGGTTGGGCGCGTTCAGCAGCACCGCCAGCACGCGCACGCCGTCGCGCTCGGCGAGCGCCACCAGGCAATTGCCCGCGCCCTCGGTGTAGCCGGTCTTCAGTCCGATGGCGCCCGGATAGCGCCCGAGCAGCGCGTTGGTGTTGCGCAGCGCGAACGTGCGGCCGCCGTCGAGCGTGCGGATCGTGAGGCGCTCCAGGCGCGCGAGTCGCAGGTATTCGCCATGGCGCATCACCTCGTCAGCGAGCAGCGCGAGGTCGGCGGCACTCGCGAACTGGCCCTCGCGGTCGTGGCCGCAGGGGTCGGCGAAGCGCGTATTGGAAAGACCGAGCGCCGCGGCGCGGGCGTTCATCGCCGGGACGAAGCCCTTGCCAGCGAGATGATCGGCAAGCGCACGGCAGGCATCGTTGGCCGAGCGCACCACCGTCGCCGCGAGCAGGTCACCCGCGGTGAGCTTCTCGCCCGGCTTGAGGCCGATGCGCGTGCCGGTGGCCTGCAGCACGCCGCGCCCCAGCGTCACCGGTTCGTCCAGCCGGCCGCGCTCGAGCGCAAGGAGCGCGGTCATCATCTTGGCGAGGCTCGCCGGTGGGAGCCGCGCGTCGGGCTGGCCTGCCCAGAGCAGCACCCCGTCGCGCTTTACCACGTAGGCCGCGGCGATCCAGGGGTAAGGATCGTCGGTGGCGCGCGCCGCGCCCGCGGCCAGGCAGGCGAGGACGAGAGCGAGCCGCAACACTACCGGCCGAACAGCCCCTTCAGCTTGTCGAGGCCTTTGCTGACGCCCTGCTTGACCGTGTCGGTAGTGCTCGGACTGGCCGCGCGCGGCTTCTCGAAATCCGCGTTCGCCAGGTAGGCCTCGCAGAACCGGGCGTACTTGCCGCCCATCTTGGAGGTGTAGTCGCGCCCGGCGCAGTGCTGCTGGGCGATCGGTTTTGCTTCGACCGGGCAATACGCTCCCAGGAAGGCGAGCGATTCGCTCTGCGCGGCCTTGGGGCATTGCGCCGCCTTGACCGAGGCGGTGGTGACGCCGCACATCTGTGCCGCGTTCTCGTCGGCCTTGGCCTTGAGGAAGCCTTCCTGCGTCTGGTAGCGCTGGCAGAACTCGGCCACCTTCGCGTTGCAGCTCTTGGCGATCTCGGGGCTCATCTGGTCCGAGGCGGCCATGCTCGACTTGCAGTTCGCGTCGGTCTTCTTGTAGCACTGGCCGAACGCGCCGAGGCCGGCGAACTGCATGGTGTCGACGGCCGCGGCGCACTGCTTGATCTGCGTGTCGATGTACTGCTTCTGCGCCGCCGCGCCCTGCGCCTGCGCCGCCGCGGCCTGCTTCTTCATCGCGCCGATCTTCTCCTCGCGCTCCCTGTTCGCCTGCTGCACGTTGCAGGCGCCGACCTTGCGGCCGGTCGTGTTCATGGTGAAGTCGCCGTCCTTGCTGGTCATCTTGATGCTGCCCTTGAACTCGGTGCGGGCGGCGTTGTACTGCTGGTCGACGGTCATGGTGCCCTGCTTGCACGCCATGGTGATGGTGGTGCGGGTCGCGGTCTGCTTCTTGTCGGTGACCTTGCAGTCCTTCTGCTCCTTGTCGCTCGCCGCGCGGCGCTCCGGGTCGTCGCCCTGGCAGACGCGCTGCGTCTGGCCTCCCATGCCGGCGGGCATGCCGGGGATGTTCATCTGCGTGCTGATCTCCCACAGCTCGCCGCTGTCCTGCGCCCCGGCAACAAGCGGCAGCGCCAGGACCACGGCGGCAAAGAAGCGCGATTTCATCTGAAGCTCCCTATTCTGATTTTTTACTGCCCCGCCGAGTATACGCGCCGCGAGCTGATCAGCCTGCGGACGAACCAGGTCAGCACCACCAGCCCGGCGGTCGAACCGACGAAGACTGGCGTGATGCCGGCTGCGTCGATGATCCGCGATGCGACCCATAGTCCCGCCGCCTGTCCGCCGAACAGGCACGTCGCGAAGAGCGCCACCGCCGAGCCGCGGTCCTCGGCCGGCACCTGCGTGAGGTTGGTCTGCACGGTGGTGTGCAGCATGTAGAAACCGCCGCCGATAAGCAGCAATCCCGCCGCGGCGAGCGCGAGCCGCGGGCCGAACGCCAGCGTGGCGTAGCCGATCACCAGCAGCGTGCCGCCGAGCGTGGCAAGGCCGACCTCGCCTAACGCGCGCAGCGCGCGCGGCGCGACCGCGGCATAGCAGACGCCGCCGAGCGCGTAGAGCGCGACAAGCGTGCCGGCCGCGCCGGGCCCGGCGCCGAACCCGCGCTGGAAATGCAGCGCGACGAAGGCGAGCGCGCCGAAGATGAGGAAGCCCTCGAAGAAGCCGGTGGCGAGAAGCGCGCGCACGAACGGCCGCACCACGAGGCGCGGCATGCGCGCGAAGCTCTGTCTCATGGGGGCCCTCACCTTCGGTGGCGCGTGGCGCCGCGCCTCGAGGATGAGGAACACCGCTATGGTGAGCAGCACGAGCGCGAGCAGCCCGAAGATCGCCCGCCAGCCGAAATGCTCGGCCAGCCAGCCGGCGAGCGCGGTGCCAAAGCCCACGCCGAGCATCTGGCCGACGAGGAAGCGGGCCAGCAGCGGCTGGCGCTGCTCGTAGGGGAACGTGTCGCCGATCCAGGCGAGCGACAGGGGAATGAACGCGCCGATGGTGGCCCCGGCCACGAACCTGGCCGCCACCAGGGCGTCCAGCGTGGGAGCCACGGCGCAGGCGAGCGAGCCGAACGCCGAAACGAATGCGGCGGCGGCGATGGTGCGGTAACGCCCATAGCGGTCGCCGAGCGGCCCGCAGACCACCTGCAGGAGTCCATAGGCCAGCGCAAACGCCGTCACGGCGGCCGCCGCGGCGCCGGTGGTGACGCCGTAGTCCTCCGCGATCAGCGGCAGCAGCGGATCCGTCGCCCGCAGGCTCGCCGAGCTGGTGAACGCGGCGAGCGACAGCAGGAGGACGTCGCGTCTCAGGCTTTGCCGAGGACCCTGACGCCGGTGCTCTCGCCGAGCAGCAGCACGTCGGCCGGCCGGCGGGCGAAGATGCCGTTGGTGACGACGCCGGCGATGTTGTTGAGGTCGGCCTCCATCGCCGCCGGGTCGAGGATGGTGAGGCCGTGGCAGTCGAGGATGAGGTTGCCGTTGTCGGTCTTGACGTTCTCGCGCAGCACCGGCTGCGCGCCGCGCCTCAGCATCTCGCGCCCGACGTGGCTGCGCGCCATGGGAATCACCTCGATCGGCAGCGGGAACTTGCCGAGCACCGGCACGAGCTTGGATGCATCGCAGATGCAGACGAACTTATTCGCCACCGCGGCGATGATCTTCTCGCGCGTCAGCGCCGCGCCGCCGCCCTTGATCATGTGCAGGTGCTCGGTCACCTCGTCCGCGCCATCGACGTAGACGTCGAGCCGGGCGACGCTGTTGAGGTCGAACACATGGATGCCGTGCTTCCTCAGCCGCTCGGCGCTCGCCTCGGAGGCGGCCACGGCGCCGTCGATGCGACCTTTAACGGTGGCGAGCGCGTCGATGAAAAGGTTGACGGTGGATCCGGATCCGACGCCGATCACCCCTTCCTGCGCGTACTTGAGCGCGGCTTCGGCGACCTTCCGTTTCAGCTCGTCCTGGGTCATTTCTTGCGCTGCGGCGGCAGGTCGGTGCAGACGCCTTCGAACGCCTCGGCCGCCATGCCGACGGACTCGCTCGTGGTCGGATGCGGATGGATGGTCTTGCCGATGTCGGTGGCATCGGCGCCCATCTCGACCGCGAGCGCGAGCTCGCTGATCAGGTCGCCCGCGCCGGTGCCGACGATGGCGCCGCCCAGGAGGCGGTGGTTGTCCGCGTCGAAGATCAGCTTGGTGAAGCCTTCGTCGCGCGCGTTGGCGATGGCGCGGCCGGAGGCCGACCAGGGAAACTTGGCGACGCCGACCTTGGTGCCCGCCTTCTTGGCCTCGTCCTCGGTGAGCCCGACCCACGCCACTTCCGGGTCGGTATACGCGACCGACGGAATGACGCGCGCATCGAAGTGCGACTTGTGCCCCGCCGCCGCCTCGGCGGCGACGTGCGCCTCGTGCACCGCCTTGTGCGCGAGCATCGGGTTCTTCGCCACGTCGCCGATGGCGTAGATGTGCGG
>DASSPL010000341.1:0-6530 GCA_035699685.1 Burkholderiales bacterium
GCCACGCGCCGTGGCGATGACGATCTCGCCGTCGAGCACGCAGCCTTTCGGCAGGGCTTTCAGCAGCGCGTCGTGCAGTTCCGGGAAGTAGCGGTCGAGCGGGCGCGAGTCGCGGCTCTGGATATAGAGCTCGTCGCCGCCATGGAACACGAGCGCGCGGAAGCCGTCCCATTTCGGCTCGAACAGGTAGTCGGCGCCGAGGGGGATCTCGTCGGCCAGCTTGGCGAGCATGGGCTCGACCGGCGGCTCGATGGCATAGGAGGGCTTCTTCGCCATGGCCCAACCATAGCCGGATTTGCCCGGACCGGCGCTTGCTTGCACAGGGCGTCATGACCCGAGTCCTGCAGACCGCCTGGGCGCCGGTAGCCGTGCTGGGCTTCAGCTTCGTGATCGGCGGCACGTCGTTCGCCCGCGAAGTCTGGTGGCTGCTGCACGTGGTGGGCGGCGTGGCGCTCGGCTTCTTCTTCCTCGACGCGGTCGATGCGCTGGACGCCGTGCGGCCGGCCTGGCGCTACGTCGCGGTATTTGCCCTGGCTTGCACCGCCGCGCTGGCCTGGGAGCTGCTGGAATTCGCCATCGACCAGGTGCTGCGCACCCGGCTGCAGGAGAGCCTGGCCGACACGATGAGCGACCTGATGTTCGGTGTCTGCGGCGTCGCCCTTTATCTCGCCTACACCGCCTTCACCCGGTCGAGAGGCTGAGCCGCGCCACCAGCCCGCGCGGCTCGCGCGGCACGAGGTCGAGGCGGCCGCCATGGGCTTCGGCCGTGCGCTCCACGATCGCGAGGCCGAGGCCCGAACCGGCAGGGCCGGCGCGGGAATCGTCCAGGCGGGTGAAGGGGCGCTTCAGGCGTTCGACCTCGCCGGGTGGAACGCCGGGGCCGGAATCCCTGACTTCGATATCGACGGTGCCCTCCCGCTGGGCGACTTCCACTTCCACGGGGGAGTCGGCGTAACGCAGGGCGTTGTCGATCAGGTTGGCGACGGCGCGGCGCACCGCCATGCGGGCGAACGGGAAAGGCTTCACCGGCTGCGGCGTGTAGCGCACGTCCTTGCCGATGCGGCGGTAGTGCTCGGTGAGCTCGGCGAGCAGGGCGGCGAGGTCGTGCGGCTCCTTCTTCTCGTCGGCGCCGCGCGCGAAGTCGAGGAACTGGCCGATGATGGCGTCCATTTCCTCGATGTCGGAGGTCATGGCGTCGATCGCGTGGCGGTCGGCGCCGCTCATCTCGAGAGCGAGGCGCAGGCGCGAGAGCGGGGTGCGCAGGTCGTGGGAGATGCCGGCGAGCACCATGGCGCGCTCGCGCTCCATGCCCTGCAGGTCGCTCGCCATGCGGTTGAAGGCGGTGGCCACGGTGCGCACCTCGCGCGGGCCCTGCTCGGGCAGCGGCACGTGCTGCTGCCCGCGGCCGAGGCGCATGGCGGCGCGGCGCATCGCGGCGAGCGGCCCGGCGATGTTGGAGGCGATGAGATACGCGCCCACGAGCGCCAGCGCCAGCAGCGCGGCGAGCCAGCCCAGCCACTGCGGCCCGAACTCCGGCTCGAAGCGATCGCCGGGGAGCATGACCCAGAACTCGTCCTCGTCGATGAAGAAGCTGACCCAGAAGCCTTCCACCTCCTCGCGCGCCGAGGCGAAGCGCGTCTCGGCGCCGAGGCTCTGGCGCACCTTCTCCGCCACCTTCTGGAAGATCGGCTCGTCGGGCAGCGGCTCGGTCTTCTCGCTCGCGGTGAGCGGGAAGACGCGCAGGCCCTCGGTCTCGTTCATCTCGATGAGGAGCTGGCGGCGCAGCACCGGGTCGGCATTGACCAGCGCGGCGCGCGTCAGGTTGATCGTGCTGACGGTCTGCTGGGCGAGCTCGCGCGAGCGCGGCTCGAGCTCGTACATGCGGTAGATCTGGAAGGAGGCGAGGACCGCGGTGACGATGAGCAGCGCGATCAGGAGGAACGCGCGCGCGAAGAGGGTCACGTCGGTTGAGTCGTCCCCGCGAAGGCGGGAACCCAATTTAGATTTTTTTTGATGCCGATCGGCTCAATCGGGGACAAATACATACCCGAAGCCCCAGACGGTCTGGATGTGCTTCGGGTGGGCCGGGTCCTCCTCGACGATCTTGCGCAGGCGCGAGATCTGCACGTCGATCGAGCGGTCGAAGACCTCGTACTCGCGGCCGCGCGCGAGCTCCATCAGCTTGTCGCGCGAAAGCGGCTGCCGCGGATGCTGCACCAGGACCTTGAGCACCGAGTATTCGCCGGTGGTGAGCGAGACGGGTTTCGAATCTTTCATCAACGAGCGGGTGGCGAGGTTGAACTCGAACTTGCCGAAGCGGTGCAGCTCGCCCGTGCCTTCCGGCGCTCCGGGCGGGCCGCCGGGCGCGCGGCGGCGCAACACGGCCTTGATGCGCGCGAGGAGCTCCTTGGGGTTGAACGGCTTCGGCAGGTAATCGTCGGCGCCCATCTCCAGGCCGACGATGCGATCGACATCGTCGCCCTTGGCGGTGAGCATGATGATGGCGGGCGAGGTCTGCTGCGAGCGCAGCCGCCGGCAGATGGCGAGGCCGTCCTCGCCGGGCAGCATCAGATCCAGCACGATCAGGTCGTAGCGCTCGCGGCCGAGCTGCTTGTCCATGCCCTTCGAGTCGGGCACCGCCTTCACGTCGTAGCCCTCGCCCGACAGATACTTCACCAGCAGGTCGCGCAGGCGTTGATCGTCATCGACGACGAGGATGCGGGTCTTCAGCTCGGCCATGGGAAACCCATTGTTACAAAAATCGACGGCCGCGACACGCCTGCCGGGTAACATTGCTGCGTGAAGAGCTTCACCCTCATCGTCATGCTGGCGCTCGCCTGCTCCCCGGCGCTCGCCCAGCAGCGGCCCGACTGGAAGGGCAAGAACCAGGGCACGACCCGGGACGACCGGGAGCGCATGCGCCAGGACATGCGCGACGTCTATCGCGAGCGGGACAAGCAGGAGCGGCCGAGGCAGATGTCGCCGCAGGAGCGCGACAAGCTGCGCCGCGACATCGAGGACGCTAACCGCGGTCTGAAGCGCTAGGCTTCGCCGCCGCGGCGGCGGCGTCGTTGGCCGCGGGGCCCTCGGAGTAGAAGCACAGGGTGTTCTTGCCGGCCTGCTTGGCCGCGTACATCGCCGTGTCCGAGTGCTTGATCAGCGCCGCCGCGTCGACCGCATCGTCCGGCAGCACGCTGATGCCGATGCTCGCCGTGACGTTCACCTCGGTGCGCCCCGTCGGGAACGGATGCATGATCTCGGCGAGGAGCTTGCGCGCCACGATCTCGACCGGCAGCAGGTCCTGGATGTCCTCCAGCACGACGAGGAACTCGTCGCCGCCGAGGCGCGCGACCAGGTCGCTCGCCCGCAGGTGCTTGCGCAGCCGCGCGGCCAGCTCGACCAGCAGCGCGTCGCCCGCGTCGTGGCCGTGCGCGTCGTTGATCTGCTTGAAGCCGTCCAGGTCGATGAACACCACCGCGAGCTTGCCGTTGCGGCGCCGGGCGCGCTGCACCGCCTGCTCGAGCGACGGGCCGAGGCTCGTGCGGTTCGCGAGTCCCGTGAGCGGGTCGCTGTAGGCGAGCGACGAGATGCGCTCGCGAGCGAGCGCGATCTCGGTGATGTCGCGGCCGACGCCGCGGTAGCCGATGAAGCGGCCGTCGGCCGCGTAGCGCGGCTCGCCGGAGACCGAGAAGTAGCGCACCATGTGCTCGCCGACGCGCCGCGCGAACTCGAAGTCGCGGATCGCCTCGCGCCGATCCATGTGCGCGCGCGCCGCCGCCCACCCGGCCTCGTCGGGGCTGACGTAGGGGATGTCCCACGGCGTCTTGCCGACGATGCCGCGCCCCATGTACTCGTCGGGGTAGCTCGGGCCGTAGACCAGCTGCGTGAAGCGGTGCGCGTGGTCGGTCTCCCAGAAGAAGTCCGACGACATCTGCGTCAGGCTGCGGAAGCGCTCCTCGCTGTCGCGCAGCGCTTCCTCGGCGTTCTTGCGCTGCAGGAACTGCCCGACCTGGCTGCCGATCACGCGCGAGGCTTCGAGCAGCCGCTTGTCCGGCTCGCGCACCTTCGAGCGGGGGAAGTCGAGGACGCCGACGACGCGGCCGCCGGAGAGCACCGGAAAGGCGAAGCCGTCGCTCGTCCACGTCGCCTCGCCGCCGGCCAGGACCTGCCCGACCCGTCCCTCGCCGCGCGCGAAGATCAGGCTCCTCGAGCGCTCGACGAATTGCGTGAGCCCGGGATCCGCAATGCACCACGCGTCCTGGAAGCGCAGCACGCCGTTCTCGTCGACGCGGAAATAGCGGCCGCAGGCCCAGTTCTCGGCCTCGCACACGGCGCGGATCACCGCCTGGAGCCCGCTCGCCGGGGAGTCGGCCGCGGCGAGCAGTCCCGAAACCTTGTGCTCGAGCTTCAGCAGCAGCTCGTTCCTCTTCTGCGCGGTGACCTCGCGGCCCACGCCGCGATAGCCGGTGAACTCGCCGCCGGCGCCGAACACCGGCTCGCCGCTCACGCTGATATAGCGCAGGCCGCCGTCGGGCATCTCGCGCCACATGAGGAGATCGTGGAAGGGCTTGCGCGCATCGAGCAGCGCCCGGTGCGCATCCCAGCCGCCCTCGACCGCCAGCCCGCCGTCCCAGCGATGGGTGCCGATCAGCCGCTGGCGCAGCGCCTCGTCGCCGCCGGCGACGTAGCGGCCTTCGAGCCGGGTGAAGCGGTAGTCGGCGTCGAGCTCCCAGTACCAGTCGGACGAAAGGTTGGTGAGGCTGCGGAAGCGGGCCTCGCTCTCGCGCACCGCCTGCTCCGCGGTGGCGCGCTCGAGGTACTGGCCGACCATCGCGGCGATGACGTGCAGCGCCTGATGCACGCGCTTGTGCAGCGGCCGCAGCCGCCGGCTGGTCATGGCCAGCACCGCGGTGACCCGGCCGTCGGTCCACACCGGAAAGCGCACCGCGCCGCGCAGCCCGGTGCTTTCGGGCCGCGTCTTGCGCGCCGCGCGCGGGTCGACCGCCCAGTCGGCCACCCAGATCGGCTCGCCCGTCTGCCACACCGTGCCGACCAGGCCTTCGCCTCGCGCAAACGTCAGCGCGCTCGAGTTCTCGACGAACTCGCGCGCGCCCTCGGCCTGCGGATTGCACCACGCGGCGTAGCGGCGCATGCATTGCGCGCGCTCGTCGAGCTTCCACACCTCGCCGACGTCCCAGCTTTCGGTCTCGCACACCGCCTGCAGCGCGCGCACCAGCGCTTCCTGCGCGGGCGCGCCTTCCGACAGCCGCCGCATCACGCGGTGCTCCAGGCGCAGCAGGCGCTCGACGCGCTTCTGCGCGGTGACGTCGCGGCCGACGCCCCGATAGCCGGCGAAGCGGCCGCGGGCGTCGAAGATCGGCTCGCCCGAGACGCTGACGTAGCGCCGGCTGCCGTCGTCGAGCTCGCGCCACATCAGGACGTCGCGGAACGGGGCGCGCGCGTCAAGCACCGCGCGGTGCTCGTCCCAGCCGCCCTCGATGGCGATGCCGGTCTCCCAGCGCTGCTTGCCGAGGATGCGCTCGGCCATGGCCTGCTCGATCAGGTCGCCGCTATGGACCTGAACCCGTGTGAAGCGCAAGTCGGCGTCCTGCTCCCAGTACCAGTCGGAAGACAGGCCGGAAAACACGCCATGTTGTGAGCCGCGAGTCGGG
Organism: Burkholderiales bacterium; assembly: GCA_035699685.1. Lineage (GTDB taxonomy): Bacteria > Pseudomonadota > Gammaproteobacteria > Burkholderiales > SG8-39 > SCGC-AG-212-J23. The sequence continues at coordinate 5,673 of DASSPL010000341.1, forward strand.
CGCCTGGTCCCCTTAGCCATGGCCTCCTCTTTGGCGACAATTTTATCCCGGTGTCCAGCCGGTCATGTTCAGAATAGATGAGCGATCGAGTTCGCGTAATACCTAATCAGGCTTATCTCTTCTGGGCGGGCGCGGTAAAGGCCGTCCCGCTCCTCGACCATGCGCCGCAGCCGCAACATGCGCAATCCGACCGTAAGGGCGTAGTCCAGGTCGCTGCGGGGGACGTAGATATGGGCGCCGCGAGCCTCGAGCGCGGCGATCAGGTCGGTGACCTCGGCCTTTATCTCGAGCTCCGAAAGGGCGCGCTCCGGGTGGCGCACGAACACGGTGGCCATCAGCGCCACCGGCACGACCGGCACCACGTTGCCGACGGCACGCATCAGCGTTTCGCCGAGCTCGGTCATCGCCCGCCGGCGCTCGTCGCCGGCCAGGCGGTGGAAGTCGAGGTTCTTCCGGGCGCAATACTCGCGCATGGACACCGGCGAGCCGAAGTTGACGCACGCATAGCCGAAGCGCCGCCATTCGCTCTTCACCACCAGCGCGAGGTTCTGCCAGACGAAGCCCGCCGTGCCGCCCAGCGCGCTCCTTCTCGGGCCGTCGGGCGAAAGGAGCAGCGTGCGATCCTCGAGCACCCGGTCGTAGTTGATCCCCAGGGGGACGAAGACCAGGTCGCGTTCGCCGTCGACGCGAAAGCCGCGCATCATGTAGTCGAGCACGCCGAGGCGCGGCTCGCGCATGCGGCCGTCGCGCGACAGGCCGCCTTCGGGGAACACCGCCTGCGGCACGCCGGCCTCGGTGGCCATGGCGATGTAGCGCTCGAGCACCCGGCGGTAGAGGTCGTCGCCGGAGTTGCGGCGC
>DASSPL010000342.1:0-2297 GCA_035699685.1 Burkholderiales bacterium
ATCGAGCACGGGCGGCTTTTCGGAGGACTTAACTGGATTGGTGTAAATACGCACATCATCTCTGCCAAAAGGCCCCGCTGGCTGGCGTATTAGCCCTCAGGGACCGGACGGGAGGAGTATTCTTTCCGTCCATGGGGAGGGGAATCAGGCTATCGGAGGGTCGTTTCGGCCGGCTCGTGCTGGAAGAGCTCGCGGCCGACGACCGGGTGACCGCCCAGGCGGAGCCGGCGATCGTCCTGCAGAGCCGGTACGACGAAGTCCTGTTCCTGAACCCCGGCGAGTCGCACGTCAGCCGCGGCCCGACCCGGGTCCTCGCCCTGCATGCCTCGCGCGAGTGGCTGCGCTCGTGCTTCCCGATGATCGAGGAAGACGAGGCGCGCCCGTTCTCGCAGACCGTCGAGCAGATCACGCCCCGCATCCGCCAGCTCGCCGACACGCTGGCGATCGAGGTGCAGAACGACCGGTTCCTCTCGCCCGAGCGGCTCGAGTTCATGCTGCAGGAGCTCCTGCTGTCCATCGTCGAGACGTACCTCGCGCGCCGGCGCGGCTCGTCCCCGCTGTGGCGCGGCTCCCGCTTCGAGGACACCCGCATCCGCCGCGCCATCGCGCTGCTCCGCGCCCGGCCGAACAAGGAGCTGAACATGGACGAGCTCGCGAGCCAGGTCGGCCTGTCGCGCTCGCGCTTCTACGATCTCTTCCAGGTATGCACCGGCTTCTCGCCGCGCGCCTACCTGGACATGCTCTGCGTCGAGACGGCCATCTCGCGGCTCGCCCAGGGCCGCGGCAAGATCGCCGAGGTGGCCGCTGAGCTCGGCTTCTCGGCCCAGAGCAACTTCACCCGCTTCTTCCTCAATCAGGTCGGGGTGCCGCCGTCCGAATACCGCCGGGCGGCGAGCGAGCAGCGCGAACAGCCCCCCTCCCCCCCGAAACCGAAACCCGACGCCTAGCCGCCCGCGAGGCGGGCGACGTTAGAATCGGGCCTACTGCCCGATCCGCTGACGGTGGCACCGCGTGATCGTGCTCCTCGTCGGCGAGCTGTGGACGGTTTCTTCCTGATGGTGAGGTGGCCCTGATGGCCGATCGCAAGTTCGGCTTCGAGACGCTTGCGCTGCACGCCGGGCAGATCCCCGACCCGGCGACCGGGGCCCGCGCCGCGCCGATCTACCAGACGACATCGTTCGTCTTCGATTCGGCCGAGCACGCGGCGAGCCTCTTCAACCTGCAGACCTTCGGCAACGTCTATTCGCGCATCTCGAATCCGACGGTGGCGGTGTTCGAGGAGCGCATGGCCGCGCTGGAAGGCGGGCGCTCGGCGCTCGCCACCTCGACCGGCCAGGCGGCCGAGGCGACAGCCATCCTCACGCTGTGCAACGCCGGCGACCATATCGTCTCCGCGTCGACGCTCTACGGCGGCACCCATACGCTTCTCGGCGTCAACCTGAAGAAGCTGGGCATCGAGACCACTTTCGTGCAGCCCGACGACCCGGAGAATTTCCGCCGCGCCATCCGCAAGAACACCAAGCTGGTCTACGCCGAGACGCTCGGCAACCCGCTCATCAACATCGTCGACATCGAGGCGCTGGCGAAGGTCGCGCACGAGGCGCAGGTCCCGCTGGTGGTCGACAACACCGTGCCCTCGCCGTATCTGTGCCGGCCGTTCCAGTGGGGCGCGGACATCGTCGTGCACTCGGCCACCAAGTACATCGGCGGCCACGGCACCACGATGGGCGGCGTGATCGTCGAGTCCGGCAAGTTCAACTGGGGCAACGGCAAGTTCCCCGAGTTCACCTCGCCCTCGCCGGGCTACCACGGCGTCATCTTCCACGAGACCTTCGGCGACTTCGGCTACACCATGAAGGCGCGCATGGAGATCATGCGCACCTTCGGCCCGGCGCTCTCGCCGATGAACGCCTGGCTGCTGCTGCAGGGGCTGGAATCGCTGCACGTGCGCATGGACCGGCACTGCCAGAACGCCCTCGGTGTGGCGAAATTCCTCAAGGACCACCCGCGCGTCGCCTGGGTCAACTACCCCGGCCTGCCCGACAGCAAGTACCACGCGCTGGCGAACAAATATTTGCCCAACGGCGCCTCCGGACTGCTTAACTTCGGCGTCAAGGGAGGAGCCCGTGCCGGGGAGCGCTTCATCGAGGCGGCGCAGTTCATGAGCCACCTCGCCAACATCGGCGATGCCAAGACGCTGATCATCCATCCGGCGTCCACCACGCACCGGCAGATGAGCGAGGAAGATCAGGTGAAGGCCGGCGTCACTCCCGACATGATCCGCATGTCGGTCGGCA
>DASSPL010000343.1:0-3401 GCA_035699685.1 Burkholderiales bacterium
GCGCGTCGACCAGGTCGCCGGTCAGCAGCATCTCCATGGCGCGCTTGCGCGACAGGTTGCGGCCGACGGCGACGCCCGGCGTCGAGCAGAAGAAGCCCCAGGTCACGCCCGGGGTGGTGAATTTGGCGGCCTCCGAGGCCACGGCCAGGTCGCACTGGGCGACGAGCTGGCACCCGGCCGCCGCGGCGGCGCCGTGCACGCGCGCGATCACCGGCTGCGGCAGCGCGGTGATGGTCTGCATCATGCGGCTGCACCTGGCGAACAGCTCCTCGATCCTGGGCTGCTCCTTCAGCGCGCGGATTTCCTTGATGTCGTGGCCGGCGCAGAAGCCTTTCCCCGATCCGCCGAGCACGACGACCCGGACGCGCCGGTCCTGTGCGATGGCATCGAAGGCTTCCTGCAGGGCGTCGAGCATCTCGCCCGTCAGCAGGTTCATCTGCTGCGGGCGGTTCATCGTCAGGATGCAGATGCCGTCGCGGTCTTCGCGAAGCAGGATGGACTCCTGGGCGTGCGGGTTCGCGCTCATGTGTCGATCGCCGTGGCTGATTTCGCCTTGTCGCGCAGCACGAACTTCTGGATCTTGCCCGTGGAGGTCTTGGGGAGCTCGCCAAACACCACGGCGCGCGGCGCCTTGAATCTTGCTAATTGGGTTCTACAAAATTCGATCAGCTCGGCCTCGCCCACCCTGGCGCCGGGCTTCAGCTCGACGAATGCGCAGGGCGTCTCGCCCCACTTCGCATCGGGCATGGCGACCACGGCGGCCGCCAGCACGGCGGGATGGCGGTACAGCACGTCCTCGACTTCCAGCGACGAGATATTCTCGCCGCCCGAGATGATGATGTCCTTGGAGCGGTCGCGGATCTTGACGTAGCCGTCGGGCTGCATCACCGCGAGGTCGCCCGAGTGGAACCAGCCGCCCCTGAACGCCTCGTCCGTGGCCTTGGGGTTCTTGAGATAGCCCTTCATGGTGATGTTGCCGCGGAACATGATCTCGCCCATGGTCTCGCCGTCGGCCGGCACCGGCTGCATCGTCTCGGGATCCATCACGGCGAGGCCCTCCTCGACGTGGTAGCGCACGCCCTGGCGGCCGTTGAGGCGCACCTGGTCGGCGAGCGGCAGCTCCTTCCATTCCGGGTGCTTGGCGCACACCGTCGCCGGCCCGTAGACCTCGGTCAGGCCGTAGACGTGCGTGAGGTCGAAGCCCATCTTCTCCATGCCCTCGATCATCGAGGCCGGCGGCGCGGCCGCGGCGACCAGCGCGCTCACCTTGTGCCCGATGCCGCGCTTCATCTCGTCGGGCGCATTGATCAGGGTCTGGTGCACGATCGGCGCGCCGCAGTAGTGAGTGACCTTGTGCGCCTTGATCAGCTCGAAGATTTTCTGGGCCTCGACCCGCCGCAGGCAGATGTTCGTGCCGGCGTTCGCCGCCAGGGTCCACGGGAAGCACCAGCCGTTGCAGTGGAACATCGGCAGCGTCCACAGGTACACCGCATGATGCGGCATGCCCCAGACGAGGATGTTTCCCACGCCGTTCAGGTAGGCGCCGCGGTGGTGGTAGACGACGCCTTTCGGATTGCCGGTGGTGCCGGAGGTGTAGTTGAGGGCGATCGCCTCCCACTCGTCCTGCGGCCAGCGCCAGGCGAACTCCGGATCGCCTTCACCCAGGAATTCCTCGTAGGTGACCTCGCCCAGCCGCTTGCCGCCGCTGAACTCCGGGTCCTCGGCGTCGACCACGGTGATCTTCTTCTTCACCAGCTTGAGCGCCGCCTCGATGGTCGGGGAGAACTCGCGATCCGTGATGAGGAGCCTGGCCTCGCCGTGCTCCAGCATGAAGGCGATCGCTTCCGCGTCGAGGCGCGTATTCAGGGTATTCAGCACGGCGCCGGCCATGGCGACGCCGAAATGCGCCTCGTACATCGGCGGCGTGTTCGGCAGCATGGCGGCCACCGTGTCGCCGACGCCGATGCCGCGCTTCTTCAGCGCCGAGCCGAGGCGGCGGCAACGCGCCAGGGTTTCGCCCCACGTGTAGCGCTGGGCGCCGTGGATGACGGACGGGCGCCCGGGATAGACGTAGGCCGCGCGCTCCAGGAACGAAAGCGGGGTGAGCGGCGCGTAATTCGCCGGGTTCTTGTGCAAATGTTGCTCGAAAATGCTGCCCGCCATAGTCCAAGTATAGCTTTGAGCTGATTGATGATTCACATGGCGGAGGTTCGAATGTCGGGCATGGACATCAGGAACCTCGGCAGGATGGTCTTGGGACGCAGCGCGCTTGGCCGGACGGTGCGCGACGCGGCGGGCATCGTGGTGCTGTCGCTGCTCCTCGCCCGGGTGGCGCTCGATTTCGGCCCCCTGCCCCCGTGGGTGGCGCCGGGCATGGCGCTCGCGGCGCTGGGCATCGCGGCGCTCTGCGCGCTGCGGCTCGGAATCCTCGAATTCGCGCCCGAAGTGCTGGCCGGCGACGTCATCGTCCCGCGGCCGAGCCGCGCCGGGAAGGACATCAAGCTCCTCCTGCCGCTGCAGTTCATGAACACCGGCTCCGCCGATGGGGTCATCGAGTGGGTGGCGCTGCGCCTGACCATCGACGGCGACCTGCAGCGCTCGGTGCTGCTCTCGCCGGTCGCCGAGGTCGACATGCAGCGCTTCATCCAGGCCAAGCGCCGCCTCGACGAGAACGCGGTCGAGCCCTTCATCGGCTTCCCGCTGGAGGCCAAGCGCTCGCTCGCCAAGTTCGTGCTCTTCGACCTCGCCGAGAAAGGGCGCAACCAGCCCCTAAGCCTGCGGCCGGGCCAGTATTCGTTCGAGCTGTTCGTCAAGTCGACCGCCCACCGCTCGCCCAAGCTCGAGCGGGTATTCGAGCACCGCGTCGAGCCCAAGCACCTGGAGGAGTTCAACAACGACGCGCCGGTCTACCTCATCAGCTACCAGATGACCCTGCCGAGCGCGCGCCGCGAGATGACCGGCGCCGAGTGGATGCCGCGGACTACGAGGTATTCGAACTAGTTCTGTACCGGGTACGGAATTAGTTCGTTGCGAGCTTGCGCCAAAGCGGCGGGGTCTTGGCGTCCTTCTCCATTTTCTCCAGGTACTGCTCGTGCAGGGCGGCCTCCTCGGGGAGCGCCGGGAGCACGATCAGGTTGGAGAAGTCGATCTTCAGGAGCTCGGCCTTGGTCTCGGCCGTCTCGAGCTCCATCACCAGGCTTTCCTGGCCGCGGGTCATCGCCAGGTAGCACTCGGCCAGCAGGCGCGCGTCGAGCAGCGCCCCGTGCACGGTGCGGTTGGCGTTGTTGACGAAATAGCGCTCGCACAGGGCGTCGAGCGAGTTCTTCTTGCCCGGATGCAGCTCGCGGGCGAAGGCGAGCGTGTCCCGCACGCCCGCCACGTGGTCGGCGAGCTTGCCCAGC
>DASSPL010000344.1:0-4667 GCA_035699685.1 Burkholderiales bacterium
TCCGCGACGCCGGGCGCGCTGCGCAGCCTGGCGCCGAAGCTCGGCGAGCACACGGCACAGGTGCTGCGTGACGTCGGCTACAGCGAGGCCGAGATCGAGCGTCTGAGGGAAGGCAAGATCGTATGATCGACCACATCGACCACATCGTCCTCACCACGCGCGACAAGGTGGCGTGCATCCGCTTCTACACCGAGGTGCTCGGCATGAAGCTGGTGACGTTCCGCACGCCGACCGAGGAGCGCCTCGCCTTCGCGTTCGGCGAGCAGAAGATCAACCTGCACGAGTGGGGCCGCGAGTTCACGCCGCGCGCGCACGTGGCGGTGCCCGGCTCGCTCGACCTCTGCTTCATCGCCTCGATGCCGCTCGAGCAGGTGATGGCCGGCCTGCAGCGCAATGGCGTGAAGATCATCGAGGGGCCGGTGAAGAAGACCGGCGCCGCCGGCCCGATCCGCTCCGTGTACGTGCGCGACCCCGACCTCAACCTGGTCGAGATATCCGTCTACGAAAGCTGAAATACGTCCAAACGGACGTAGACGCGTGATCGCCACGCACGCAGGGTTCGGGCGTGGCGCAAAACGTCTATACGCGGCTGCTGACGCAGCTGGTGGCGATGGAGGGCAGCAGCCAGGCGGTGGCGTCGCTGCTGCGCGTGCCAGAGGGCACGCTCATCTGGTGGATGAACGGCCGCGCGCAGATGCCGCTGCGCGCGCTCCTCAAGGCGATGGACCTGGTCGCCAAGCACGAGCTGAAGGACGCCCAGGACAAGCTCACCTTCGAGGTCGGGCCGCTGCGGGCGCGGTGCCCGAAGTGCGGCGGCGGCGAGTTCCGCCGCCCGGCCGACGCGCCGCTCACCTACCTGACCCTCCTCGCCTGCTGCGCGTGCGGGCAGCAAGTCGTCCACGGCGATCTGGTCGTGCAGGTAGCGAAGGAGGCAACCGCGCAGCCGACCCGGAACGCGAGGAAGGTGCGACAGCACTCGTGACATAAGCGGCGCGTAGGATGTCCGGGTCATCCAACCCGAGAGATCCATGGCAAAAGCGAAGAAGTCCAAGACCCGGAAGCAGAAGCAGCCGGACGCGATCGACCTCCTCAAGCGCGACCACGCCGACGTCAAGAAGGCGTTCAAGGACTTCGAGAAGGCGAAGTACAAGGACCCGAACGCGCGCAAGGAATTCGTCGCCTCGATCTGCAAGGCGATCGAAATGCACGCCAAGGTGGAGGAGGAGATCTTCTACCCGGCGGTGCGCGGCCGCATCAAGGACGACGACCTGATGAACGAGGCGGTGGTCGAGCACAAGTCGGCGAAGCAGCTGATCGCCGACATCGAGAAGATGTCCGGCAGCGACGAGATGCTGAAGGCCTCGGTAATGGTGCTGGCCGAGTACATCCAGCACCACGTGCGCGAGGAGGAGAACGAGATGTTCCCGAAGGTCAGGCGCCTGAAGCTCGACCTCGAGGGACTGGCGCAGAAGATGCTCGCGCGCAAGGACGAGCTGAAGGCGCAGAGCTAGCGCGGGAATGGCGCTTGCACGGCCCTCTGATCGATAACCACGGAGGTCCCATGGCAGGCATTCCCCGGCACCAGGGCCGCACCGAGCCGAAGATCGGGCCGAGCGAGAGCTCCGACACTATCGCCGACCGGCCCGGCGCGGAGAACGCGGACAGCGACGCCGGCGGCACCGGCGTCGACCGCGTCGTCGGCCCCGAGGAAGCGGGGCTGGGCGGCGGCCTCGACCAGGCGGAAGAGGCGCGCCTCAGGAAACCGAAACGCTGATTCCCTTTTCCTCGAGCGAGCGCACCACGGCCATGGTGTGCTCGCGGTCGCGCGTCTCGACGAGGAACTCGACCTCGGGCGAGCGCACCGAGGCGGTGCCGAAGATGCGCTGGTGCAGCACCTCGACGATGTTGCCGCCGGCCTCGGCGATCAGACCGGCGACCTTGGCGAGGCTGCCCGAGACGTCCGGCATGGTCACGCGCAGGCGCACCAGGCGCTGGTCGCGCACCAGCCCGCGCATCAGCACCGAGGCGAGCACGCGGCTGTCGATGTTGCCGCCGGAGATCGGCAGCCCGACCTTCTTCCCGGCGAAGCGCTGCGGGTGCTCGAGCAACGCGGCGAGCGCCGCGGCGCCGGCGCCCTCGGCCACCGTCTTCTCGATCTCGATCAGCGCGACGATGGCGCGCTCGATGGTCTCCTCGGCGACCACGATCACCTCCTCCACCTCGCGGCGGATGATGTCGAAGGCGATGTCGCCGACGTCCTTGACCGCGATGCCTTCGGCGATGGTGTCGCCGCCGACCTTGACCGGCCGGCCGGCGAGCCGCTGGTGCATCGAGGGGTAGGTTTTCGACTCCACGCCGATCACGCGGATGCGCGGGTTCATCTGGCGCGCCGCGCTGGCGATGCCGGCGATCAGCCCGCCGCCGCCGACCGGCACCACCAGCACCTCGAGGTCGGGCACGGCCTGCAGCATCTCGAGACCGACGGTGCCCTGGCCCGCGATGATCAGCGGGTCCTCGTAGGGATGCACGAACACCAGGTCGTCGCGCTGCGCCAGCATGCGCGCGTGCTCGCCGGCCGCGGCGAGCGACTCGCCCTCGAGCACCACTCTTGCGCCATGCACCTGCGTGTTCTTGATCTTGGTGTTGGGCGAGCCCTTGGGCATCACGATCACGGCCGGGATGCCGAGCCGCGCGGCGTGGTACGCGACCGCCTGCGCATGGTTGCCGGCGCTCATGGCGATCACGCCGCGGCGGCGCTCGGCGTCGGTGAGCGACAGCAGCTTGTTCAGCGCGCCGCGCTCCTTGAACGAGGCGGTGAACTGCAGGTTCTCGAACTTGAGGTGCAGCTCGCAGCCGGTGAGGCGCGACAGCGTCCGGCTGTGCAGGAAGGGCGTGCGCTCGAGCGCGCCCTGGATGCGCGCCGCCGCCGCGCGGATCGCCTCGAGCGGGATCATGTGCGCAATGTTAAGGGGTTATCATGGCCGCGCGGATGGAACTCGCGCAGAACGCAGCCCAGGGAAAAGATGCGGCCGCCGACCCGACGGACGCGCAATTCAGGCTGCTGGTCGAGAGCGTCAGCGAGTACGCCATCTACCTGCTCGATCCCACCGGTCGCGTGATGAGCTGGAACGCGGGCGCCGAGCGCATCAAGGGCTACGCCGCGGCGGAGATCATCGGCCGGCCGTTCACGCTGTTCTATCCGCCCGAGGACCGTGACGCCGGCAAGCCGGCCGAGATGCTGCAGCAGGCGGCGCGCGACGGGCGCACCACCGCGCAGGGCTGGCGCCTGCGCAAGGACGGCAGCCGCTTCTGGGCCGACGTGGTGATCACGGCGCTGCGCCGGCGCTCGGGCGAGCTCACCGGCTATGCCAAGGTGACGCGCGACCTCACCGCGTGGCGCCTGGCCAACGACTGGCTGCGCGAGAGCGAGGAGCGCCTGCGCGCCTTCACCGAGCACAGCCCGGCGATGATGTTCGTCAAGGACACCGACGGCCGCTACCGCTTCCTCAACCGGCGCTTCCTGCAGCATTTCGGCGAGCAGCCGCTCGGCCGGCGCGACGAGGAGGCCTTCCCGCGCGAGCTGGCGGACGCGTTCGCCGAGAGCGACGCCCGCGTGCTCGCCAGCCACGGGCCGATCGAGCTCGAGCAGACCATCGCCACGGCGCAGGGCGAGCGCGTCTACATGATGGTCAAGTTCCCGGTGTTCGACGCCCAGGGCGGCCTCGCCGGGATCGGCGGCGTGGCCACCGACATCACCGAGAGGAAGCGCGGCGAGCAGGCGCTGCTCGAGCGGCGAACGCTGCTCGCGCAGACGCAGAAGCTCGCCGGCCTGGGCAGCTGGGAATGGGACCCGCGCAGCGGCCGCTTCACCTGGTCCGACGAGCTGTGCCGCATCTTCGGCGTCGAGGCGACGGATTTCGAGCCGAGCTTCGAGGCGTATCTCGAGCGCGTGCACCCGGACGACCGGCCGATGACCGGCACGGTGATCGCGCGCGCGCTCGCCGAGGGGGGCGGCTTCTCGCGCGAGGAGCGCGTGGTGCGGCCCGACGGCGCGCTGCGCATCCTGCGCACCAACGGCAACATCGTGCGCGACGAAGACGGCAAGGCGCTGAAGCTCGTCGCCGCGTGCCTCGACATCACCGACCAGCGCAACGCCGAGATGGCGCTGCAGTCGCTCACCCGGCGCCTGGTGCAGGCCGAGGAGGCCGAGCGCCGCCGCATCGCCGGCGAGCTGCACGACCGCGTCGGGCAGACGCTGTCGGCGCTCAACATCAACCTCGACATCATCCTGGGCGTGCTCGGCGAGAAGGCGCCGCAGGACGTGCGGCTGCGGCTGCGCGACTCGCTGGCGCTGGTCGACGGCACGCTGCAGAGCATCGAGAACGTGATGGCCGATCTCCGGCCGCCGCTGCTCGAGGAGTACGGCGTCGGCGCGGCGCTCGGCTGGCACGCCGAGGAGTTCTCGCGCCGCACCGGCATCGCCATCGAGTTCGACGACCTGGCGCGCGAGAAGAATCGCCAGCTGCGGCGCGACGCCGCCGTGGCCCTGTTCCGCATCTCGCAGGAGGCGCTCAACAACGTCGCCAAGCACGCCAACGCCCGCACCGTCTACCTTCGCCTGGAGGCCGACGACGGGCAGATGACCCTCACCATCCGCGACGACGGCA
>DASSPL010000345.1:0-4644 GCA_035699685.1 Burkholderiales bacterium
ATCAGCGTGATGCGCTGCGGCGTGTTGGTCTTGAAGAACGGCCCCTCGGTCTGGCGCGGCGTGAGCGAGCCGCAGGTCTGGGCGAGCGCGTGCGAGATCGGGAGGAAAGCACCAGCGATGACCAGGCGTCGACGGGAGATCATGGTTCCTTGCGTCCTTCGGCTTCGGCGAGGCGAGCGCGCCAGTCCTTGCGGCGGGAGAGGTAGCCTACCGCCGAAAGCACCAGCAATCCAAGCCCTACCGCAAGCAAGACCAGCGCCACCGGACGCTGCACGAAGATCTGCCAGTTGCCGTCGGACATGATGAGCGACTGGCGCAGCGACATCTCGAAGATCGGCGCGATGACCAGCCCCAGCACCAGCGGCGCCGGGTCGAAGCCGAACTTCTTCAGGCCGTAGCCGATCACGCCCATGATCAGCATGATCCAGACGTCGACCACGGAGTTGTTGACCTCATAGACGCCGATCACGCAGAACATGATGATCAGCGGGTACAGGTAGGCGTACGGGATGCGCAGCAGGTTGACGAATACGCCCACAAGCGGCAGGTTGAGCGCGAGCAGCATGACGTTGCCGACGTACATCGAGGCGACGAAGCCCCAGAAGAGCTTCGGATGATCGGTGACCAGCGTCGGCCCCGGCGGCACGCCGTGGATCAGGAGCGCGGCGATCAGCACGGCGGTCACCGGCCCGGTGGGAATGCCGAGCGCGAGCATCGGCACGAAGGCGCCGGTCGAGGCGGCATTGTTGGCCGACTCCGGGCCGGCGACGCCGGCCACCGCGCCCTGGCCGAACTGCTCGGGCGTCTTCGACACGCGCCGCTCGACGGCGTAGGAGATGAAGCTCGAGATGATGTGCGCCGAGCCGGGAATGATGCCGACGGCGAAGCCGAGCACCGAGCCGCGCGCGATCGGGCCGGCGGACTGCCGCCACTCCGAGCGATTCGGCCATAGCTCGGCGAATCTTGGCCTGATCACCTGGGAAGTGACCTGCCGGCTAGGCGTCGCCAGGATCTCGCCCAGGCCGAAGAGCCCCACCGCCACCGGCACGATGCCGATGCCGTCGCCGAGCTCGGCGATGTTGAACGAGTAGCGGAAGTGCCCGGTCATGACGTCGATGCCGATGGTGCCGAGCAGCAGGCCGAATGCCGCCATCAGCAGCGTGCGCAGGAGCGAGCTGGCCGACATGTAGGCGAGGAAGATCAGGCCGACGATCAGCAGCATCGTGTACTCGGGCGGGCCGAAGCCGAGCGCGAACACGGCGAGCGGCGGCGCGACCAGCGTGAGCATCAGCACGCCGAAGGTGCCGGCGACGAACGAGCCGACCGCGGCGATCGACAGCGCGGCGCCGGCGCGTCCCTTCTTCGCCATGGCGTTGCCGTCGATGCAGGTCATCACCGACGCCGCCTCGCCCGGGATGCGGAGCAGGATCGAGGTCGTCGAGCCGCCGTACTGCGAGCCGTAGTAGATGCCGGCGAGCATCACGATCGCCTTGGTGGCGTCGAGGCCGAAGGTGAGCGGCAGCAGGATGCTCACGCCGGCGAGCGGGCCGATGCCCGGCAGCATGCCGACCAGCGTGCCGACCAGGCAGCCGACGAAGGCGTACCACAGCACCTGCGGCTGCAGCGCCACCGAGAAGCCGACCAGCAGGCTGTTGAGCGTGTCCAGGCGCTAGAACCAGAGGATGCCGCGCTCGAGCGGCGATTTGAGCGCCTTGCCGAACAGCCAATAGGCGAACAGCGTGAGGCCGATCGCATACGCCGCGGCGCGCAGCCCGTTCTTCCTTTCGACGATGACGAGGAGGGCGAACACCAGCAGCGACATGGTCAGCAGGAAGCCGAGCGGCCGGTACGCGATGACAGCCGCCGCGGCGATGACCACCAGCAGCGCGGCGTGCTTCCAGTCGGTCCAGTCGATGGCGCTGAGCGGCGGGCTGGTGCGCCCGCTCAGCGCGATGAGCAGGGCGAACACCATCATCAGGGCGGCGGCCAGCTTGGGCAGCATGCCGGCGCCGGGCGCGGTGAGGCTGCCGAACGGCAGGTCGCCGCTGATCGCGAACACCACGACGCCGAGGGCGATGAACATCGCCCCGGCGACGTGGTCGGCGCGGATGTTCAGCCCTCGACTTTCCCGATCTGGCGCACCGCGTCCTCGACGCGCTTCGCGTCGGCGTCCCAGAACGCCTTGAACTCCTGCTGGTCGAGGTAGGCGACGTCCTGGCCGAGGTTCTTCATCGCGGCCTTGAACTGGTCGGTGGCCGCGGTCTTGCGCGTGGCGTCGCGCAGCGTGGCGATGACCGAGCCGGGCGTGCCCTTCGGCGCGAACAGGCCCACCCAGAGATAGAACTCGACGTCGTAGCCGGACTCCTTCATCGTCGGCACGTCCGGCAGCGCCGGCGCGCGGCTGCCGCCGAAGCAGGCGAGCGGCCGCAGCTTGCCGGCCTTCATCTGCGCGTTGGCGGCGGCGATCGACGAGACGAGCGCCTGCGAGTTGTTGCCGAGGATGGCCGTGACCGCCGGCCCGCCGCCGGCGGTCGGCAGGTGCTTCATCTGGATGCCGGCCGACTTCATGAACAGCGCCATCGGCAGGTGCAGCGCGCCGTAGAGGCCCGAGGAGCTGAAGATCAGCTGGTTCGGCCGCTTCTTCGCGTCGTCGACGAACTCCTTCAGGTTCTTGTGCGGCTGCTTGTCGTTCACCACCAGCACCATCGGGTCGGCGATCAGGCGCGCGATCGGGATGAAATCGTCGCGAGTGAACTTGACCGGCCGGCCGAAGAGCTTGTCGACCTCGGCGAAGCCCGAGATCGACACGATGTGCATGAGCAGCGTGTACCCGTCGGGCTTGGCGTTGGCCGCGAACTGGCCGCCGACCTGGCCGGCGGCCCCGGCCTTGGTCTCGATCACCAGCGGCTGCTTGAGGTGCGGCTCGACAAGCCCCGCGAACGGGCGCGCAACGACGTCGACCGCGCCGCCCGGCGGGAACGGGTTCACCAGCGTCACCGGGCGCGAGGGATAAGCGTCCTGCCCGAAGGCCGGCTTGAGGGCCAGCGCCGCCGCGGCGGCCGCCGTGCCCGCTACGAAGTTTCGTCTATCCATCTCCTCCTCCAAAGAGTGTTGCCGCCAAGGGTAGCGGAATGGATCATTGCAAGCCACATATGAGCGAAATCAGAGACTGCATAGCGCCCGACCGCAAGCCGCGGCGGCCGAAGCTCCAGCTGCCGAAGGGCTCGGTCGACACGCACGTGCACGTGTTCGAGGCCAAGTACCCCATGTCGCCGGCGCGCGGCTACAACCCGCCGCCCTCCACCCTGGCCGACCTCAAGCACCTGCACGCGACGCTCGGCATCGACCGCGTGGTCTTCACGCAGCCCTCGGTCTACGGCATCGACAACTCCGCCATCCTCGACGGCATGGCCGCGCTGAACCGGGAAACGCCCAACCGCGCTCGCGCGGTGGTGGCGCTGGACATGAACTTCAAGGAGGACCTGCTCGGCCGGCTGGACGCCATGGGCGTGCGCGGCGTGCGCCTCAACACCGACAACAAGGGCGGCATGCCGGTCGCGTTCGAGGACATCCCCGAGCTGTCGGCGCGCATCCGGCCGCTCAAGTGGCACCTCGAGTTCCTGTTCCCGGGCAGGGACATCCTCGAGCTCATGCCGGTTTTCACCTCGCTCACCGTGCCGATGTCGATCGCGCACTTCGCCTACCAGCCGGCGAGCGCCGGCGTGAAGGCGCCCGGCTTCCAGGCCCTGCTGGAGCTGGCCAGGCGCGGCAACACCTGGATCAAGATCTCCGGCGCCAACCGCGTGAGCCGCGGCGACCTGCCGCCCTACGACGACGTGAAGCCCATGGCCGAGGCGCTGATCAAGGCCAACCCGGACCGCATCATGTGGGGCACCGACTGGCCGCACCCCAACAAGTACGTCGTCAACCCGAACGACGGCGACCTCGTCGACGCCTTCGGCGACTGGGTCACCGACGACGCCATGCGCCGCAAGATCATGGTCGACAACCCGGCCGCCTTCTACCGCTTCTAGCTTCGGTTCGTACCCGGTACGCAATTCCAGTTTTTTCGGAATTGCGTACCGGGTACGGAATTTCCGCCGTTCAGCCTTTGACGCAGAGGACCTGCTTCAGAGTGTGCACGACTTCGACGAGGTCGGACTGGTTAGCCATGACCTCGTCGATGTTCTTGTAGGCGCCGGGGATCTCGTCGAGGACGCCCTTGTCCTTGCGGCAGATCACGCCGGAGGTTTGAGCCTCCAGGTCCTCTACTGAAAATTGTTTCTGCGCGGCGTTGCGGCTCATCCTGCGGCCGGCGCCGTGCGCGCACGAATGGAAGCTCTCGGCGTTGCCCCTGCCGCGCACGATGTAGCTGCGCGCGCCCATGCTGCCGGGGATGATGCCGAGCTCGCCCTGGCCGGCGCGGATGGCGCCCTTGCGCGTGAGCCAGACGTGCTCGCCGAAGTGGAACTCGCGCTCGACATAGTTGTGGTGGCAGTTCACCGCTTCCTCGGTCGTGCGGAAGGGCGGCAGGTGGCGGTGCAGCGCCTCGATCACCAGCTCCATCATCTCCTCCCGGTTGGCGCGCGCGTAGTCCTGCGCCCAGCCGACCGCCTCGACATAGTCGTCGAAGTGCTGCGCGCC
>DASSPL010000346.1:0-2404 GCA_035699685.1 Burkholderiales bacterium
GACAAGGCGATGCACAAGGACCCCAAGGTCCGCTACGCCAACTGGTTCGACATGGCGAGCGACCTGGCCAACACCTTCCCGCAGCTGGAGCGCTACTCCCACGAGATCAGCTCCACCGAGAAGTTCAACAAGCTGCGCTCGCTGCCGTTCTTCCGCGAGTTCCGCGACGCCGAGCTGTGGGAAGTGCTGCGCGGGGCGGTGTGGGAGAACCACGCGCGCGACCAGAACCTGCTGCTCGAGGGCGAGATCGGCCAGGCGTTCTTCATCATCGTCGCCGGCCAGGTGAAGGTGGTGAAGGACGGCAAGCTGCTCAACGTGCTCAAGGAAGGCGACTGCTTCGGCGAGATGGCCTACCTGTCGGGCGACCGCGCGCGGCGCTCGGCCTCGATCATCTCCGTCTCGGAGGTGCAGCTGCTCAAGATCCAGGCCTCGCACCTGGACTCGCTCTCCGACGGCTGCCAGCTGCGCTTCAACCGCGAGTTCCTGCGCACGCTGATCGAGCGCCTCACCTGGACTTCTTCGGTGCTGGCGCAATTCCGCCGCTAGCCGCGGTCGCCCGTAGGCGCCGGCCTACGCCGCTGCGCGGCTTTCCGCGCGCGCCGGAACCCTCATGGCGCCGCGACCGTCGAAGCTTCATCCCATTGCAGATCGGAGGCTCCCATGAGCCCATGGCATCGGAGATGGATGATCCCGGTCGCCGCAGCGCTGCTCGCGGCAGCGCCCCTGGCGGCGCGTTCGGAGCTCAAGGGCAGCCTCGAGTACAACGAGACCCTGACCCAGATAATGGCGGAGTACCGGGAGGCGCTCGAGCCGTGCTCTGCGCTTCATGGCGAAGCGCGGCAGGCGTGCCAGGACAAGGCCAGGGCCACGCGCGACCGCCAGCTGGCGCAGGCCCGCGCGGGGCACCTCGAGGCGCAGCGCGAGACAAGCGCCGAGGCCGAGGCCGACAAGGAGATCGCTTCCCAGCGCCGCCTGGCGCTGGCGCGCTGCGACAATCTCGCGCCGGCCGAACGGGCATCCTGCAAGGACGTCGCCCGCGCGCGCTACGGCAAGTAGCCGGGGGTCACTCGACGAGGCAGATCGCCTGCGCTGCGATGCCCTCGCCGCGCCCGGTGAAGCCGAGTCCCTCGGTGGTCGTCGCCTTGACGTTCACGTAGTGCGGCTCGATCCCGAGGTCGGCCGCTATGTTGGCGACCATCTTCGGGATGTGCGGGGCCATGCGCGGGGCCTCCGCGACGATCGTGGCATCGACGTTCACCACGCGGCGGCCGCGGTCTTGCAGCAGGATCGCCACCCGGCGCAGCAGCTCGCGGCTGTCGATGCCCTTGTAGCGCGCGTCGGTGTCGGGAAAGTGCTTGCCGATGTCGCCGAGCGCGGCCGCGCCGAGCAACGCGTCGCAGATGGCGTGCAGCAGGACGTCGGCATCGCTGTGGCCCAGCAGCCCCTTGTCGTGCTCGATCTCGACCCCGCCGATCACGAGGCGGCGGCCGGCGGCGAGCCGGTGGACGTCGAACCCCTGCCCGATCCTCATTCAGCGCTCCGAGTGGCCGTGCCGCGCGAGGATCATCTCCGCCAGGAATAGATCCTCGGCGAAGGTCACCTTGATGTTGCTGTTCTCTCCCTGCACCAGGCGCGGCGCGCTGTAGCCCACGCCCTCGACCGCCTGCGCCTCGTCGGTGGCCTCGGGACGCAGCTCCAGGCCGCGGCGCAGCAGGTGGTGGCGGAACATCTGCGGGGTCTGCGCGCGCCACAGGTTCAGCCTCGGGATGGTCGCGGCGACGCGCTGGTTCTCGTCGGCGCTCTTCAGGGTGTCCGCCACGGGCATCGCGAGCAGCCCGCCGATGGGATCGTCGCCGAGCTCGTCGAGGAACTGCTCGACGAGCTCCGTCTGGATGCAGGGCCGGGCGGCGTCGTGCACCAGCACCCAGTCGTCCTTCGCCAGGCGCGGCTCGAGCTTGCCGAGGGCGTTCATCACGCTCTGCGCGCGCGAGGCGCCGCCCACGAACATCGGCTCGATCTTGTCGGGGAAGGCGCTCCAGTCGTGCTCGCCCCAGTGGCGGTCGAGCGGTGAGAGCACGACGCACACGCAGCTGATGCGCGACACCGCGGCGAGCGCCTCGATCGAATGGAACATCATCGGCTTGCCGAGGATGGGAAGGTACTGCTTGGGGAGCGCATCGCCCATGCGCGTGCCTTGCCCGGCAGCCGGGACGATCGCGAAGACTTTCGGCATGTCCGCCGCATTTTAATCGTAAACTGTCATCCCATGACGGCACGGCGAATCCTGGCAGTGCTTGCCTGTCTTGCCGTCGGCTGCGAAGAGGCGCCGAAGCCCATCGCGCCCGTGGCGCAGTCCGGCGAGCTGGTCGTTCTCACCGTGAACGGCCCGGCGACCTACTTCGAG
>DASSPL010000347.1:0-3130 GCA_035699685.1 Burkholderiales bacterium
TGGCGGGCGAGGATTTCTGGCCCTACGGCGTCGAGCCGAACCGGCCCACGCTGGAGGCGTTCTTCAGGTATTCGCACGAGCAGGGCGTGGCGAAGAAGCACCTGCGCATGGAGGACGTCTTCGCTCCCGAGACGCGGGAGCACTTCAAGATCTAGTCGAGCTTGATGCCGATCTCCTTCACGACGCGCGCATATTTCTCGTTGTCGCGCTTGATGAGCGCGGCGAACTCGTCGGGCGTCGTGACCAGCGGGTCCAGGCCGCCGGCGGAGTTGAAGCGCTGCTTGACCTCGGGCTGC
Source organism: Burkholderiales bacterium (assembly GCA_035699685.1). Classification (GTDB taxonomy): domain Bacteria; phylum Pseudomonadota; class Gammaproteobacteria; order Burkholderiales; family SG8-39; genus SCGC-AG-212-J23. The sequence goes on from DASSPL010000347.1 coordinate 297, forward strand.
TCCAGCGTGCGCTTGAGCTCGTCGCGCAGCTTCGCCAGCACCGGCTGCGGCACGCCGGCCGGGGCGAAAATCGCCAGCCAGATGCTGTTCTCGAACCCCGGGTAGAACTCGCCGATGGTCGGCAGCTCGGGATACTGGGGCGAGCGCTGCCCGCCCGACACCGCCAGCGCGCGCAGCCGGCCGGCCTTGATCTGCGGCGCGTTCGAGCTGCCGGCCCACATCGCCGCGGTCTCCCCCGCCACGGTGGCGCTGGTCGCCGGCGCGCCGCCCTTGTAGGGCACGTGCAGGAGATCGATGCCGGCGCGGCGCTTGAGCATTTCCATCGTCAGGTGGTGCTGGCTGCCGTTGCCTCCGGATGCGTAGGCGAGCGGCGGCTTCGCCTTTTTCGCGTGCTCGATGAACTCGGGAAACGTCTTCACCGGCAGCGCGGGATTGACCGCCAGCACGAACTGGTTCGACGCCACGGTGTGCACCGGCGCCAGGTCCTTCATCGGATCGAACGGCATCCGGGTGTAGAGATGCGGATTGATCACCACCTGGCTGTCGGCGATCAGCGCGAGCGTGTGGCCGTCGGGCGCCGAGCGCGCCACATACTCGGAGGCCACGTTGCCGTTCGCGCCGGGCTTGTTCTCCACCACCACCGGCTGGCCCATGGTCTGCGCGAGCTTTTCGGCCAGCACGCGCGCGGCGATGTCGGGCGCGCCGCCGGGCGGGATCGGGACGATCAGGTGGATCGGGCGCGACGGGTACTGCGCCTGGGCCACGGTGCAGATCACCAGGGCGATGCAGGCGAGAAGGATGCGGGTCATGGCGGAAAAGATCTGGTAGGCGCGATTGGACTCGAACCAACGACCCCTACCATGTCAAGGTAGTGCTCTAACCAGCTGAGCTACGCGCCTACGGAAGTTCGAGCGCGGATTTTATACTAGGCCGCATGGAGATCATCCTCTGGCGGCACGCCGACGCCGAACCCGGCGCCGACGATCTCGCGCGCAGGCTGACCCGGCGGGGCGAGCAGGAAGCCGCCGCCATGGCGCAGTGGCTGCGCGGGCGCCTTCCTGCCGCCTACACCCTGCTCGCGAGTCCGGCCGTGCGCGCCCAGCAGACGGCGGCCGCCCTTCAACCACCGGTGACGGACAAGAGCCTGGCGCCGGGGGCGTCGGTGGCGGCGATCAGGAAGGCGGCGGAAAAGCACAACGGCCTGGTGATCATCGTCGGCCACCAGCCCGACCTGGGGCGCGCCGCGGCGCAGTTCGCCGGCGCGCCCGGTGAATGGCACGTCGAGAAAGGCGCGATCGTCTGGCTGACCGGCCCGCGCCTCAGGGCGTGGCTGTCACCGGACCTGCTGTAGCACCGACACCTTCTTGTCGGAGAGGCCGCTGACCGCGAGCTTCATGCCGACGGATTTCCAGTGATCGGTCTCCGACTCGAGCGCGGCCGCCGACATCGGGTTCTCGTCGAGCCAGGATTGCGGCAGGTCGATGGCAAAGCCGCCGGCGTCGGCCGCCACGCGCAGGAACGGCAGCCTGGCGTCGGTGCGGCTCCTGAGGATCAGCGCCGCCGTGCGCAGCGCGAAGACCAGCTTCCAGTCGGCGCCCTCCAGGCCGGCGTCCTGCATCTTGCGCAGCTTGCCGCGATGCGCGAGCACGACGCGCGCGAGCCGCGCCTGCTCCATGCGCGAGAAGCCCGGCATGTCGGCATTGGACAGCACGTAGGCCGAATGCTTGTGGTACTGCGCATGCTCGATCGATAGCCCGATCTCGGCGAGGCGCGCCGCCCATGCGAGCAGCTGCCGGTCGGTGTCGTCCTCGCGCTCGGCGCCGGGCGTGAGCGCGTCGTAGATGGTGAGCGCCAGGGCGCGGATCCGGCCGGCCTGCGCGGCGTCGACGTGGTAGCGGCGCATGAACTGCCCGACGGTCACCTCGCGCATGTCGCGGTGCTCGACGCGGCCGAGCAGGTCGTAGAGCACGCCGTGGCGCAGCGCGCCGTCGGACACCTTCATCGCCTCGATGCCGAGCTCCTCGAACACCGCGCTCATGATGGCGAGGCCCCCGGGCAGCACCGGCGCGCGGTTCGGCCGCAGGCCGGCGATGCGGTCGGGATCGGCCTTCTCGTTCTTGATGAGCGCCGAGCGCAGCCGCTCCAGTCCCTCGCGCGTCAGGCCGTGCTGCGCGAAGCCGTTGTCGCGCAGGATGTTCTCCATCGAGCGCGCCGTGCCGGAGGAGCCCACCGCCTCGTCCCATCCCGCTGCGCGGTAGGCGTGCACGATGCCGGCGATCTCCTGGCGCGCGGCGAGCTCGGCCGCCTTCATGCGCGGCTTGTCGATCCGGCCCTCGGGAAAGAACTTCAGGCTGTAGGAGAGGCAGCCCATGTAGAGCGACTCGGTGAGCTGCGGCTCGAGGCCGGTGCCGATGATGAACTCCGTCGACCCGCCGCCGATGTCCACGACCAGCCTTCTTTGCGCTGACACGGGAAGGGCATGGGCGACGCCGAGGTAGATGAGGCGCGCCTCCTCGCGCCCGGAGATCACCTCGATCGGGAAGCCGAGCACCGCGCGCGCCTCGCGCAGGAACTGCGGCGAATTCTTGGCCACGCGCAGCGCGTTGGTGCCGACCACGCGCACCGCCTGGCGCGGAAAGCCGCGCAGCCGCTCGGCGAACTTGGCGAGCGTCGCCAGCGCCTCGGCCTGCGTGGCGCGGTCGATGCGCTTGTCGGCGGTGAGCCCGGCACCGAGCCGCACCACCTGGCGCAGCGCGTCGAGCGGATAGATCTGGCGATCGACCACGCGGCCGATCTGCAGGTGGAAGCTGTTCGAGCCGAGGTCGACGGCGGCG
>DASSPL010000348.1:0-6206 GCA_035699685.1 Burkholderiales bacterium
AACAAGGACAAGGAGATCGCGCGCCTCAACGCGATCTACGAGCGCATCCTGCATGTCGCCGGCGTCGAGATCCTGCGCGGACGCGCCACGGTGGTGGGGCCGAACGCGGTCGAGGTGAACGGCAAGACCTACACCGCGAAGCACATCCTCGTCGCCACCGGCTCGTGGCCGTTCCTGCCGCCGATCGAGGGGCGCGAGCACGCGATCACGTCGAACGAGGCCTTTCACCTTGAACAGCTGCCCCAGCGCGCGCTGGTGGTCGGCGGCGGCTACATCGCGCTCGAGTTCGCCTCGATCTTCCACGGCCTCGGCGTCAAGACCACCCTCTCCTATCGCGGCAAGCGCCTGCTGCGCGGCTTCGACGGCGAGGTCGGCGAGAAGATCGCCGAGGAGATGACGCACAAGGGCCTCAACATCCACTTCGGCGGCGAGCCGGCGTCGATCATCAAGCACGCGGACTGCCTCGAGGTCTGCTACACCGACGGCCCGCACCAGAAGACCGACCTCGTGCTCTTCGCCACCGGCCGCAAGCCCAACACCCAGGGCCTCGGGCTGGAAGCCGCCGGCGTGAAGCTCGGCCCGGATGGCGCGGTCCTCGTGGACAAGTTCTCGAAAAGCAGCGTCGACTCGATCCACGCCATCGGCGACGTCACCAACCGCATCAACCTGACGCCGGTCGCCACCGCGGAAGCCATGTGGCTCGCGCGCACCCTGTTCAAAGGAGAGCGCACGCCGATCGACCACGAGAACGTGCCGACGGCGGTGTTCTCGCACCCGAACATCGCCACCGTCGGCCTCAGCGAGGAGAAGGCGCGCGAGCGCTACGGCCAGGTCGACATCTACAAGGCGCTGTTCAGGCCGCTCAAGCTGACGCTCACCGAGAAGAAGGAGCGCACGTTCATGAAGCTGGTGGTCGACGCCGCCAGCCAGCGCGTGGTGGGCGCGCACATGATCGGCCCCGACGCGGGCGAGGTGATCCAGGGCGTGGCGATCGCCGTCAAGCTGGGCGCCACCAAGGCGCAGTTCGACGCCACCATCGGCATCCATCCCACGGTGGCGGAGGAGTTCGTCACCATGCGCGACAAGGCGAAATGAAGCTGCTTGCCATGCTGCTCCTCTGGGCAGCGTGCGCATGGGCGCAGGAAACACCCATCGCCGTCTCGCCCGACGGCGGCCGCTACTACGGCGCCCTGCGCGAGGGCAAGTTCAACGGCCGCGGGCGCCTCGAGTGGGACAACGGCGCGCGCTACGAGGGCGGGTTCGAGAACGGCCTCTACCACGGCCGCGGGCGCCTGACGACGGCCGACGGGCGCGCCTACAGCGGCGAGTTCGAGAAGGGCCAGTTCCACGGCCGCGGCCGCTACGAGGCGCCGAGCGGCGAGGTCTGGGAAGGCGACTTCGAGAAGGGCGAGCTCACCGGCCACGGCACCTACAGCCGGCCGGACGGCATGCGCTACCGCGGCGAGTTCGTGAAATGGCGCTTCCACGGCGAGGGCACGCTCACGCACGCCGACGGCAGCAAGCAGGCGGGGCAATGGCAATACGGCCGGCTGCTGAACGACCCGGCGGCGCGCGAAGCCGGCCGCAGCGTCGAGACCGCCCTCTTCGCCCAGCGCCAGCTGCTCGACGCGGCGCTCGCCGGCATTGCGCCGGGCCGGCGCGGCATCATCGACCTCTACCTCCTCGCGGTGGCTGGCGACGGCACGCAGGAGGTGTTCCGGCGCGAGGTCGAGTACGTGCGCTCGCAGTTCGATGGGCGCTACGGCACGCGCGGCCGCTCGATCGCGCTCGTCAACAGCCGCCACACCTACGGCACGGCGCCGATGGCCACGGTGTCTTCCCTCCAGGAGGCGCTCAAGGCCATCGCGGCGCGCATGGACCGCGACGAGGACATCCTGTTCCTCTTCCTCACCAGCCACGGCACGGCCGAGCACGAGCTCAAGCTGCAGCAGAACCACATGGCGCTGCGCGACCTGCCGGCGCGCGAGCTGGCCGAGCTCCTCAAGGCGAGCGGCATCCGCTGGAAGGTGATCGTCGTCTCGGCCTGCTACTCCGGCGGCTTCATCGACGCGGTGAAGGACGACTCCACCCTGGTCATCACCGCCGCGCGCCACGACCGCACCTCGTTCGGCTGCGCCGACGAGAACGACTTCACCTACTTCGGCAAGGCCTTCTTCAAGGACGCCCTGCCCGGCAGCCGCTCATTCGAGGAAGCCTTCCGCAAGGCCGAGGCCCTCCTGGCGGCGCGGGAGAAGAAGGAGCTGCCGAAGGAGCAGCCCTCCGCCCCGCAGATGCACAGTGGCGCCGGCATCGCGCAGCACCTCAAGCGCTGGTGGAATTCCGTACCCGGTACGTAATTTGCACGTAGCTGTTGTCTAGCTACAGCAGGAGGGCGTCATGCCCCGCCACGAATCCGTCTGGTCCGCCACCGCCCAGCTGCCCGAGTGCGGGCCGCTGCACGAAAACCTCCACGTCGACGTCTGCATCATCGGCGCCGGCATAGCCGGGCTCAGCACCGCCTACCACCTGGTGCAGGAGGGCAAGTCGGTCGCCGTGCTGGACGACGGGCCGATGGTGAGCGGGATGACCCGCATGACGACCGGGCACCTCACCAACATGCTCGACGACCGCTACTTCGAGCTCGAGAAGCTGCACGGCGCGGAAGGCATCCGCGTCGCCGCCGACAGCCACACCGCGGCGATCGACCGCATCGAGGAGATCGTGCGCAGGGAAGGCATCGCCTGCGACTTCACGCGCCTCGACGGCTACCTCTTCCTGCACGAGGGCGACAAGCGCCAGACGCTGTCGAAGGAGCTGGACGCGGCGCACCGGGCCGGGCTGAAGGACGTGGCGCTGGTCGAGCGCGCGCCGTTCGACTGGGACAGCGGCCCGTGCCTGCGCTGGCCGCGCCAGGGCCAGTTCCACGTCCTCAAGTACCTCGCCGGCCTGGCGGAGGCGATCCGGCGCGGCGGCGGCCGCATCTTCTGCAACAGCCACGCCGATGCCATCGAGGGCGGCGTGCCGGGCCTGGTGCACGTCGGAAGACACGTCATCACCGGCGACGCGATCATCGTCGCCACCAACGTGCCGATCAACAACAGGCTCGCCATCCACACCAAGCAGTCGCCGTACATGACGTACGTGATCGGCGCGCGCGTTCCCAAGGGCTCCGTGCCGCAGGTGCTGAGCTGGGACACCGGCGACCCGTACCACTACATCCGCATCCAGCCGTTCGAGGGCGACGATCTCCTGATCATCGGCGGCGAGGACCACAAGACCGGCCAGGCGCACGACTCGCCGCAGCGCTACCGCCGCCTCGAGTCCTGGGCGCGCAGCCGCTTCCCGATGATGAAGGAGGTCGAGTTCATGTGGGGCGGCCAGGTGATGGAGCCGATGGACTACCTCGCCTTCATCGGCCACAACCCCATGGACCACGAGAACATCTACGTCGTCACCGGCGACTCGGGCATGGGCCTCACGCACGGCACCATCGCCGGGATGCTCCTCACCGACCTGATCGTCGGCCGCAAGAACCCGTGGGAGAAGCTCTATTCGCCCTCGCGCGTGCCGGTCATGGCGGCGGGCGAGCAGGCGCTCGAGGACCTCAACATGGCGGCGCAGTACGCCGACTGGCTGACGCCGGGCGACGTGAGCTCGGTCGACGAGATCGCGCGCGACAGCGGCGCCATCGTGCGCCGCGGGCTGGAGAAGATCGCGGTGTACCGCGACCCGAACGGCGCGGTGCACGAATGCCACGCCGCCTGCCCGCACCTCGGCTGCATCGTGCAGTGGAACCCGAGCGAGAAGACCTGGGACTGCCCGTGCCACGGCTCGCGCTTCGACGCCACGGGCCACGTCATCAACGGCCCGGCCAACCGCGATCTCGCGTCAGTTGATCGCGCGGAGAACAAGCGCGCCGCCTGACACGAGCAGGAGCAGCGCCACCGCGCGCATCAGGATGTCGCGCGAGATGCGGTGGAATAATTTTTTTGCAAAAAACAATGCAAGCAGTGCCGCCGGCACGGCGACCAATATCGCGAGCCACACTTCCTTATCGAGCAGCAGGCCGGTGACCAGGAACGCCGTCACGCGCAGCCCGATGCTGGTCATCGTGGCGAAGCCCATCGTTGCGCGGAACTGCTCCTTGGTGAGCCCGCGCGACGAGAGATAGATCGCGTAGGGCGGCCCGCCGGCGCCGAACAGCGTGCTGGTGATGCCGCCGCAGAGCCCCGCCACCCATGCCCACGCCGGCTTGATCACCTTCGCCCCACCCCGCCGCAGGAGCGTGTAGACGGCATACGAAACAATGAAGATGCCGAGAAGCAGCATCCCGGTGGCCCGCGGCAGGTTCACGAGCAGCGTCACGCCAAGGACCGTGCCCACCAGGATCATCGGCACGAGCCGCGTCCATTCCGCGCGCACCGCGTTTTTCGGGTTCTCCAGGCCGACGGAGAGCGCGCAGCACAGGTCGACCACCGCGAACAGCGCCAGCGCGAACTGCAGCGGCACGAGGTGCGTGGCGAGCGGGATGGTGACCAGCGCCGAGCCGAAGCCGGTGATGCCGAAGATCAGCGCGCCGAGGAAGGCGATCGCGCCGAGGATGAAATGGTCAGCGCCCATCGATCAGCAGTCCCTCGGCGGTGCAGCGGTTCATGCCGCGCAGCTTCGACACGTAGCGCGTGAACGGCAGCCCGTAGCGCGCCTCGAGCTTCTCGGCGCGCGAGCGCAGCGTCGACCAGGCGATCGCCGGCGGCGCGCCACGGAAGGCGAACGCCACGATGTTCGGATCGTAGAGCGCCGGCATCGCCAGCACCGCGCCGCCGAAGGCGCGCTCCAGGCGCTGCAGGTACCGGTCGAGGCTCTTGTCGTCGTTCATGAAATTGACCACCAGCGCGCCCGGCTCGCGCAGCGCGAGGAACGCGGCGTCGTAGAACTCCTGCGCGGCGAGCTCGGGCACGTGCAGCTCGTCATGGTACGCATCCACCACCAGCAGGTCGCAGCCCTCGGGCGAGAGCGCCTGCGCGCCGTCGCCGACCTCGACCGTGAGGCGCTCGTCGTCCGGCGGCAGCGCGAAGTGCTGGCGGGCCGCGGCGATCACCCGCTCATCCAGCTCGACCACGCGCACTCTCGTCTTCCGCAGGTGCTTGTGGAACCACTTCGGCAGGCTCGCGCCGCCCAGCCCGATCATCAGCGCCTCGCGCGGCTCGGGATGCACCAGGAGGAACGCCATCATGCAGCGCGTGTAGTCGAGCGCCAGCGCGTGCGGGTCGTCGATCCGCATCGCGCTCTGGATCGCCTCGCCGCCGACGTGGAGCGTGCGGATGCCGCGCGAGTCAGTGACCGCTATGGGCGAGCGCTGTTTTCTTGGCAAGAGGCACTACGCAGGCGGCGGCGAGGAGGGAGAGGACGGCCGAGGCGAGGATCGGCGCATCGTACCGGCCGAACCAGTCGAACGCGACGCCGGCGAGCCACGGCCCGAGCAGGGTGCCGATGCCGGCGCCGGTATAGAGGCAACCGATGATGCCCGAGACCGAATGGGCGCCGTACTGGTCCATCAGGATCGTCGGCAGCAAAGCGACGCACGCGCCGTAGCACGTGCCGAAGACGAGCGCGAAGAGCGCGAGCAGCCACCAGTTCTGCGTCGACCACCACACCAGCAGCATCAGGCCGAGGCCGGCGTACATGGCGGCGAGCGTGGCGGTGCGCCCCAGCCGGTCGGCGATGCCGCCGATGGCGAAGCGGCCGAGCAGGCTGCCGAGGCCGACCAGGCTGACGAGCATCACGCCCTGCGCCTCGCTGTAGCCCGCGTCCTGCGCGTAGGGCGCGAGGTGCACCATCGGCACGAAGAGCCCGACGCCGCTCAGCGTGAGCGACGCGTAGAGCAGCCAGAAGGGGCGCGTGCGCAGCGCCGCGCCGAGCGGGATGCCGCGGCGGTGGGGCGACGCGCCGACGCCGCGCTTCTCGCGCAGCGAGAGGGCCGCGGCGCTGCCGACGAGCAGGGCGAAGGCGGCGAACGCCAGGTAGGCGCCGCGCCATCCCCAGAGCCCGATGGCCCACGCCGCGACCAGCGGCCCGGCGATGTTGCCGGCGCCGATGCCGGCGACGGCGAGGCCGGAGGCGAAGGCGCGGTTCTGGACGAACCACGGCTGCACGGCGCCGACCGCAGGCACGTAGACCAGGCCGACGCCGAGGCCGAGTCCGATGCT
>DASSPL010000349.1:0-9161 GCA_035699685.1 Burkholderiales bacterium
GGCGTGCAGGACTACGAGGAGCACGCCTACTGGCGCGACGTCGGCACGCTGTCCGCGCTCGCCGCCGCGCAGCAGGATGCGATGGGCGTGCGCCCGCGCTTCAACCTGTGGAACTCGCGCTGGCCGATCCGCGGCCGCGCGCCCGAGCCCGTCGCACTCGAGGAAGAGTCGGAAGTCACTCCTGCCGTCTGGCGTGCCGCGCGTAGAGATCGGCATACTGACGAGCGGGTCCCGACCAGCTGAAGTCGCGCGACATGCCGCGGCGCTGGATCTCCCGCCAGCGCCGCGTGTCGCGCCACGCTGCGGCCGCCCGCTGCACCGCCTCCAGCAGCGCCGCGCTCTCCGCGCGCTCGAAGAGAAACCCGGTTTCCCCCTGCATCACCGTATCGACCAGCCCGCCGGTGGCGCGCGCCACCGGCGGCGTGCCGTAGCGCTGGCTGTACATCTGGTTCAGGCCGCACGGCTCGAAGCGCGACGGCATCAGGAAGGCGTCGGCGCCGGCCTCGATCAGGTGCGCGAGGTCCTCGTTGAAGCCGATGGCCACCGCGATGGACTGCGGATGGCGCGCCGCCGCGGCGGCCAGCGCGCCCTCGAGTTCCCTGTCCCCCTTGCCTAGCAGGCAGAGCTGGGCCGGCAGGCGCACGATGTCGTCCGCCGCGCCGGCGATGAGATCAACGCCCTTCTGGTGCGTGAAGCGGCAAACGGCGCCGAACAGCGGGATCGACGCGTCCTCGGGCAGGTTCAGGCGCCGCTGCAGCGCGAGCTTGTTGGCGCTCTTGCGTTCAAGGGACGTCCACGCGTACCGCTCGGCGATGCGCTGATCCGTGGTCGGGTTCCACGCCGTGACGTCGATGCCGTTGAGGATTCCGCGCAGCGCGTCGCGGCGCGCGCGCAGCACGCCGTCCAGGCCGCAGCCGAGCTCCTCGCCCTGGATCTCGCGCGCGTAGGTGGGGCTCACGGTGGTGAGGCCGTCGGCGTAGACCAGACCGCCCTTGAGGAACGACAGCCGCCCGTAGAATTCCAGCCCCTCGATGGAAAACGCCGCCGCCGGCAGCTCGAGCCGCTGCAGCAGCGAGGCGTCGAAAAGGCCCTGGAAGGCGAGGTTGTGCACCGTCATCACGCTGCCCGCCCGGCGCCGCTCGGCGTGCAGGTACACCGGCGCGAGCCCCGTGGGCCAGTCGTTGCAATGCACGATCTCCGGACGCCAGTCGAGCGGGCTGGAGGCGCTGCCGAGCACGGCGGCAGCGCGCGACAGGACGCCGAAGCGAACCGCGTTGTCCGGCCAGTCGGCGCCGGAAGCGTCCTGGTACGGCCCGCCCGGGCGCATGTAAAGCTCCGGGCAGTCGAGCAGCATGCACTCCTCGCCCTCGAGGAGCGTGACGTCGTGGCCCAGCAGCCGGAGCCGCGCGCGCTCCTTCGCCCCCGGGCACGCAGCGCGCGCCTCGGTGTACGCCGGCAGCAGGACGCGCACGTCGACGCCCAGCGCGCGCAGCGCCGCCGGCAGCGCCGCGCTGACGTCGCCGAGGCCGCCCGTCTTCGTGAACGGAGCGCATTCGGGGGTCACGAAAAGTACGCGCATGAAAAAAAAGACCCCGGTAGGGGGACCGGGGCCGGATGCCTACATACGCACGAAGGGAGGGAGGTGCGTATGCAAGGGGGAACTTCGGACGCTAGAGACTCGCCTGTGCCTGCACGGGCGCCTCGCGGCGCAGGGCGGCCACCGAAACCGGCGTCGAGCGCTCGGTCGAGCCGCTCATTTGGCTAAATTCCTCGCTCACCGGGATATCGAGGCAGGCCGCGCCGTTGATGACCTTGGCGCCCAGGGCGCGCACCAGCGCCGGCTGCTGCTTGGGCGACTCGAGCTCGATGAAGCACACCACCCGCGCCGCGCCGCGGTTGTGCACCAGCCTGAAACTGTGGACCGCCCCGTAGGGCTCGCACAGGGACAGCACGCCCTTGGTGAGCGAGTAGAGATCGTTCGCGTCGCGCAATTTGCTAATGACGTCGGGTCTCATTTGCGAAGCATGCTAGGGGCCGCGCGCCCGAGGCTGATATCCTCAAAAGCGTGAACCTGCTGTAGTCGGGCAGCTACAGGATCATTACGCATCCGTTAAAGCCTCACAGAATCAACGCCACGGCGGCGGCGGTGAAACAGGTGGCGAGCGTCCCGGCGGCGATCGATTTGAGGCCGAGCGAGACGATCTCGGCGCGCCGCTCCGGACACATCGTGCCGAGCCCGCCGATCATGATGCCGAGGCTGCCGAGGTTGGCGAAGCCGCACAGCGCATAGGTCATGATCACGCGGCTTCGTTCCGACAGCGCGGCTCCGGACAGATCGATATAGGCAACCAGCTCGTTCAGCACCGTCTTGGTCCCGAGAAGCGCGCCCGCGGCCGGCGCCTCGGCCCATGGCACGCCGGCCAGCCACGCGAGCGGCGCGAGGGCCACGCCGAGGATGCCCTGCAGGCTGTAAGGAGCGATGACCAGGTTGACGAGCGCGACCAGCGCCACGAACACCACCAGCATGGCGACGATGTTGAGCAGCAGCTGCGCGCCTTCGAGCGTGCCGCGCGTGACGGCGTCCATGCCGCTCGTCGCCTCCGAGCGCAGCTCCATCTGTCCGGTGGTCGCCTCGCCCGCAGGCGGCACGATGATGAAGGCCATGGCGAGCGCCGCCGGCGCCGAGAGGATCGAAGCGATCAGCAGGTGCGCCGCCGCGTCGGGCAGCACGCGCCCCAGCAGCGAGGCATAGAGGAAGAGCACCGTGCCGGCGATGGACGCCATGCCTGCGGCCATGATGGCGAAGAGCTCGCCGCGCGAAACGCGCGAGAGCCACGGCCGCACGAAGAGCGGCGCTTCCACCATGCCGACGAAGACGTTGGCGGCCGTCGACAGGCCGACGACGCCGCCGATGCCCATGGACTTGCGCAGCAGCCACGACAGGGCCCTGACCACCAGGGGCAGCACGCGCCAGTGAAAAAGCAGCGCGGACAGCGCGCTCATCACCAGCACGATCGGCAGCGCGCGGAAGGCGAGGACGAACGTGGCTTCGGGCGCGGTCACCGTGTACGGCGCCGGCGCGCCGCCGAGGTAGCCGAACACCAGGCTCGTGCCGGCCTGCGTGGCGCGCTCCAGCACGAGCAGCACGTCGTTCATCGCCATGAACGCCGCCTTCACCGGCGGCAGCTTGAGGCAGACGAGCGCGAGTACCGGCACCAGGATGACGCCCGCCGCCACCGCGCGCCAGGGCACGCTCCTTTTCTGCTCGCTCAGGAGCCATGCGAGGGCCACCAGCCCGGCCATTCCGGCGAGCGCGTGCATAGAATCAGCCATGCTGGTCGTCAGCTGCCTTTGCGCGGAATGGTGCGACACGTGCGTCGCCTACCGGCCGGGATTCCTCGAGCTGGCGAAGAAATTCCCGCAGGCCGAGTTCCGCTGGGTCGACATCGAGGACCAGGCCGACGAGGCCGGCGACCTGGAGGTCGAGAACTTCCCCACCGTGCGGGTCACGCGCGGCGACGACGTGCTCTTTCACGGCACGCTCCTCCCCATGCACTCCCACCTCGAGCGGCTCCTGCAGGAGCTCTTCGCTAGGCAGGAAAAATAGTCGCGATCGTCGCCTGGATCGCCTCGGCGGCGGCGCGCGGATCGGCCGCCTGCCGGATCGGCCGCCCGACGACGATGTAGTCGGCGCCGTTCGCGAACGCCTGCGCCACGTCCACGGTGCGCTTCTGGTCATCGGCGGGCTTGTTCTCCACCGGGCGGATGCCCGGCGTCACCACCAGGAGCCGCTCCCTGAACTCGCTCTTCAGCCTTTGCGCCTCGAGCCCCGAAGAGATCACGCCGTCGCAGCCCGCCTCCATCGCGCGGCGGGCGCGCGACAGCACGAGCCGCTCGAGGTCGCAGGAAAACCCCAGGTCATCGAGATCGCCGCGATCCAGGCTGGTCAGCACCGTGACGGCCAGCACTTTCACCTCGCCTTTTTCCGCCGCGGCCGCCTGCATCATCGCCTGGTTGCCGTGCACCGTGGCGAACGTGATTCCCCTGCCGCGCAGGTTGGCCACCGCGCGCGCCACGGTCTCGGGGATGTCGAACATCTTCAGGTCGGCGAACACCTTGTTGCCGCGCTTCACCAGCCATTCGATCAGCTCGAAGTAGCCGCCCGCCATGAAGAGCTCGAGCCCCACCTTGTAGAAGCACGCCGCCGGCCCGAGCTTTTCCACCAGCGCTCGCGCCTCCGCCGCGTTCGGCACGTCGAGCGCGACGATGAGCCTTTCGCGACGTGAAATCGTGCTCATCTTGACCCCCTGACAAGGGGGTCGTGAGCCGAAGGCGAGCGGGGGGTCGCTTTTAAGAAAACCCAAACCCCCCGCTCACTGCGTTCGCTTCCCCCCTTGTCAGGGGGGCGGCGATGAAGCGTCATGCTTGACCTCTCTCTGCAGGAAATCGCGCAACGATAGCCCAAGATCGGCCTCCGGCACGCCGACGGCGTCGGCATCGAAGACGAACATGCGATACACCTCGGCGACGCGGATCGACTGCGCATCGCGCGCGAGCACCCAGCGGTCCTTCTCGGTGCGCGCCGCCCAGCCGAGCGCCTTGGCGCGCTCCAGGATCTCCTCGACGCGGTCGGGCAGCAGCCGCAGGTCGCGCGCCAGCACGTTGAGCGGCACGGTACGGCCGTCGGCATGCGCGCGCGCCAGCGCGCCGAGCACGCCCAGAACGTCGGCCAGCGCCTCTCCCGCCACGCGATGCCGCTCGGGCTTGGTGCGGAACGCGGGCAGCATGGCGGTGAAGATGGCGCCGGTCAGCACCACCAGCCACGACAGGTACAGCCAGATGAGGAAGATGGGGATGGTGGCGAAGGCGCCGTAGATCAGCGTGTAGGTCGGCACCTGGCGCAGGTAGATGGCGAAGGCGCGTTTCGTCAGCTCGAAGGCGAGCGCGGCCAGCACGCCGCCGACGAAGGCGTGGCTCCACTCCACCCGGCGCGCCGGCACCAGCCAGTACAGGATGATCAGGCCGATGCACGTGAGGGTGAAGGGCACCAGGCCGAGCAGCGCGTCGGCGACCAGCTCGAGCCTGAGCGCCCTCGACTGGTCGAGCGCGAAGTACGCCGTCGACAGGCTCGCGCCGACGAACAGCGGCCCGAGCGTGATCACGGTCCAGTACATGAACACGTTCTGCGCGATCGAGCGGCGCCGCTGCACGCGGAAGATGCGGTTCAGCGCATTGTCGACGGTGAGCATCAGCAGGATCGAGGTCAGGAGGAAGCCGGCCACGCCGATCGCCGTCAGCCGCCCGACATTGCTGGTGAAGGCGTTGATCTGCTCCATCACCGTGTCGATGGCCGGGGTCTCCGGCAGCACGTTCTCCAGGATGAAGAGCTGCAGGGCGAGGGTCCACTGGTCGAACACCGGGAAAGCGGTGGACACGGCGAGCGCCACCGTGAACATCGGCACCAGGGCGAGCAGCGTGGTGTAGGTCAGGCTGCCCGACGTCTGGGTGACCCGCTCCTCGCGAAAACGCGTCACCAGCGCGAGGAAGAATTCCCAGGCGGCGCGCAACTGCTTTCTCATCGATCCTCTTATCATACCGGCATGAACGTCGAACTCGCCTGCCCGAGGTGCCGCAAGACGATCATGCTCGCGCTCTCCCCGCTGAGCGCCGGCAACACCCTGGAGTGCACCACCTGCGGCGAGGTGATCCGCTTTGCCGCCGCGGCGGACCATGTCGCCGCGCAGAAGGCGGTCGACGAGCTGAAGAAGCTGGCCACGGCCGCGCCCGTGAGGACCGAGAAGGCCGAGCGTCCATGGTGGAAGTTCTGGGGTGCGTAGCCTGCGTGCGGCCGCCGCCGGCGCGCTGATCACGCTCATCGTGCTGTGCCTCGCCTGGGAGCTGTGGCTTGCGCCGCTGCGTCCCGGCGGATCGCTGATGGCGCTGAAGGCGCTGCCGCTCGCCCTGCCGCTGCCCGGCATCCTCGCCGGCCGGCGCTATACCTACCAGTGGTCGAGCATGCTGATCCTCGCCTACTTCGCCGAAGGCGTGACGCGCGCGTGGGGCGACGCGGGTCCGGCCCGCACGCTCGCGTTCGCGGAAGTGCTGCTCTCCCTGGCGTTCTTTGCGGCCACGGTAAGCTACGCGCGTGCCACCCGCCCTCACCGTCCTTAGCGCCGCCGCGCTGCTCGCGGCGGCTCCGGCGTGGGCCATGAACCGCTGCATCACGGCGCAAGGACGCGTGCTGTACACCGAGGAGAAATGCGAGTCGCTCGGCGCCCGCCACGAGCGCGAGGTGAGGCAGGACGGCGTCTCGGTGGTCGCGCCCGTGCCGATGAAGGGCTCCACCGCCACACCCGCCGACAGGAAAGCCCCACCCGGCAGGATCTTCGTCAAATCGCCGCGCGCCCCGAACCTCACCGTCTGCTACGACGCGAAGGACGCGCGCACCGGCGTCTCATCGGGCGAAGTCGAGTCGGCGATCCAGCGCGCCTTCCAGATGTGGAACACGGGCTGCAACGTGACCTACGAATATGTCGGTCTCTGCCCGGCGGACGGCGCGGCGTGGCGCGCCGGACGGCTGATCGACTACAAGGTCTGGTGGGCGTCGTGGGATGACAGCCTCAGGTCCGGCGATCGCACCTATCGCGACCATGCGATCGCCGCGGCGAGCCCGACGATCGGCGTGGCGCTGAATCGCGACCTGCCGGTCCCCGCGCACCGCCTGCAGCGCTCCATTGCCCATGAATTCGGCCACGTGGTGGGCATCGGCCACTCGGCCGACCCCGGCGACCTGATGTACTCCGGCGGCAAGCAGCAGACGCCGACGCCGCGCGACCTCAGGCTGTGCAACCTGGCCGTCGAGGCGCGCTTCGGCGTCAAGCCGGGCGACTGAGCAGTCGCTTGGCGGCGGCGTAGATCGGCACCTCGATCAGCGCGCCATCCACTTTCGCGCGCTCCCGGCCCGCTGCCCGCGCCTTCTCGAACGCCGCGACGATGCGCCGGGCCTTCGCCAGCTCGGCCGCGGAGGGCGCGAGCACCGCGTTGATGGCCCTGGCGTGCGAAGGCTCGACCAGGCTCTTCATTCGATAGCCGAGGCGCTTCGCCTGGCGCGCATCCGCCGCCGCCCCTTTCGCGTCGCTGAAGGTGTAAGGGCAGTCGATCGCCTCGACGCCCGCGGCGCGGCACTCGACGAGAAAGCGCGAGCGCACGTAGGCCAGCTCTTCGCCGCCGCGGCTGCGCGCCGTGCCGAGGTCGGCGACCATGTCCTCGCTCGCCACCAGGAGCGCCGTTACCCGCGGGCTTGCGCGGGCGATGTCGAACGTGCGCATCAGGCCCTTCGCGGTCTCGACGTTCGGCACCAGCTCGACGCCCGCCGGCGCCTCGCGCTCCAGCCGTTGCACCTGCGCGGGCGAGTCCACTTTCGACATCATCAGAACGTCGGGCCGCGCGATGCCGGCCAGGTCCTCGGCGCCGCACGTGTCGTAGGGATTGATGCGCACCGCGGCGATCGCGCCCGCTTTCCTCCACAGCGCGAATGCGGACGCGGAAAGCGCTCTCGCCCTCGGTCTCAGCTCGGGCGGCGTGAAATCCTCGAGCTCGAGGATCAGCACGTCGGCGCCGCTGCGCGCGGCGCGCTCGTGCGCCGCGGGGTCGGCGCCGGGCACGAAGAGCCAGGTGCGCCGCGCTAGCGGCACTTGCGCATCAGGTGCTCGACCTGCGCGATGCGCGTCTCGCGCATTTCCACGCCCTTGCCGCGGTCGCTGCGCAGCCATTCGTGCTGCTCCCGTGCGGCCTTGCATTCCGCCGCGCTCGGCGGCGGCGCGGGCCGCGCCTTGGCCGCCTTGGCAGCCTTGGCCGGCGCCTTCGCCGCCGGTTTGGCGGCCTCCTTCTTCGCCGGCAGAGGCGTCGGCTGCTGCGCCGTGGGCTTGCAGCCGGGGATCGGCTTGTCGGTGTAATGCACGCGGCCGCGCTCGTCGATGCATTTCTGCAGCTGCGCGTGGGCCGGCAGGGCCGCCAGCGCCAGCACCACGAGCGCCAGGCGCCTCATAGCTGGTGCTGCGGGTTGAGGCGCTCCATCTTGCTCTCCAGCTTGTTGAGCGCGCTGATGTAGGCCTTCGCGGAGGCGACGATGATGTCGGTGTCGGCGCCCACGCCGTTCACGATGCGCCCGCCCTTCGACAGCCGCACGGTGACCTCGCCCTGCGACTCCGTGCCGGTGGTCACCGCGTTCACGGAAAAGAGCAGCAGCTCCGCGCCGCTGTTGGCGATGGTCTCGATGGCCTTGAACGTCGCGTCCACCGGGCCGTCGCCCTGCGCATCGGCCCGCAGTTCGCTGCCCTCATTTCTCCCGTTGGCCTTCAGCACCACGCTGGCGTGCGGCTTCTCCCCCATGCCGCTGCCCTGGTTCATGGTGACGAGATGCCAGTGCTCCTCGTTCGAGCGGCCCGCCTCCTGCGCCACCAGCGCCTGCAGGTCCTCGTCGAAGATCTCGGCCTTCTTGTCGGCGAGGTCCTTGAAGCGCTGGAACGCCTTGTTGTAGGCGTCCTCGCTGTCGAGGTCGATGCCGAGCTCCTTCAGGCGCTGCTTGAACGCGTTCCTGCCGGACAGCTTGCCGAGCACGATCTTGTTGGTGCTCCAGCCCACGTCCTCGGCGCGCATGATCTCGTAGGTGTTGCGCGCCTTGAGCACGCCGTCCTGGTGGATGCCCGAGGCATGGGCGAAGGCGTTCGCGCCCACCACCGCCTTGTTCGGCTGCACGACGAAGCCGGTGATCTGCGACACGAGGCGCGAGGTGGGAACGATGTGCGTCGTATCCAGCCGGGTCTCGAGGTCGAAGAAATCGGCACGCGTGCGCACCGCCATCACCACTTCCTCCAGCGAGGTGTTGCCGGCGCGCTCGCCCAGGCCGTTGATGGTGCATTCGATCTGGCGCGCGCCGCCGATCTGCACCGCGGCGAGGGAGTTGGCGACCGCCATGCCGAGGTCGTTGTGGCAATGCACGCTCCACACCGCCTTGTCCGAGTTGGGCACGCGCTCGCGGATCTTCCTGATCAGCTCGCCGAACTGCTGCGGCACCGCGTAGCCGACGGTGTCGGGAATATTGATGGTGCCGGCGCCCTCCTTGATCACCGCCTCCAGCACGCGGCAGAGGAAGTCGAGGT
>DASSPL010000350.1:0-9110 GCA_035699685.1 Burkholderiales bacterium
AAGAGCGCGCAGCTCGAGATCGCCAACAAGCACAAGTCGGACTTCCTCGCCAACATGTCGCACGAGCTGAGGACGCCGCTCAACGCCATCATCGGGTTCTCGGAGGTGCTGATCGAGAAGATGTTCGGCGAGGTCAACGACAAGCAGCTCGACTACCTGAAGGACATCCACGAATCGGGCCGCCACCTGCTCTCGCTCATCAACGACATCCTCGACCTCTCCAAGATCGAGGCCGGGCGCATGGACCTCGAGATATCCAGCTTCCACCTGCCGACCGCGATCTCTAATGCCATGACCCTGATCCGCGAGCGCGCGCAGCGGCATGGCATCCAGCTCGGCGTCGAGGTCGATCCACGGTTGGGCGAGTTCCAGGCCGACGAGCGCAAGTTCAAGCAGATCATGCTGAACCTGCTCTCCAACGCGGTGAAGTTCACGCCCGACGGCGGCCGCGTCGATGTCAGCGCCCGGCTCGACACGACGAAGGTGGAGATCGCGGTGAAGGACACCGGCATCGGCATCGCGCCCGAAGACCACACCGCGGTTTTCGAGGAGTTCAAGCAGGTCGGGCGCGACTACACTCGCAAGGCCGAAGGCACGGGCCTCGGCCTCGCGCTCACCAAGCGGTTCGTCGAGCTGCATGGCGGCGGCATATCGCTCGCCAGCAGCCCCGGCAACGGCTCAACTTTCACGCTGACGCTGCCCATACGCCCATGAGCACAGTCCTGATCGTCGAAGACAACGAGAAGAACATGAAGCTCGCACGCGATGTGCTGCAGGCGAAGGGCTACCATACGCTCGAGGCCGTCACCGGCGAGGAAGGCGTCAGGCTGGCCACGGAGAAGGTCCCGGACCTCGTGCTCATGGACATCCAGCTGCCGGGCATCAACGGCATCGAGGCGTTCAGGCGGATTCGCGCGCATGTCGGGTCGTCCAGGATTCCCGTCGTCGCCCTGACCGCGTCCGTCACGCCGACCGACCGCAGCGCGATCACCGCCGCGGGGTTCGACGCGTTCATCAGCAAGCCGATCAACCTGAAGGAGTTCCTCGACACCGTGAAGCGGCTGGTCGACGGAGGAAAGAAATAGTGGCGCAACGCATCCTCGTGGTCGACGACACGCCGCAGAACGTCAAGCTGCTCGCCGATCTGCTCGCCTCGCGCGGCTATGAGGTGGCGACCGCGTCGAGCGGCGAGCTGGCGCTCGAAGCGATCGCCAGGCAGCCGCCCGACCTCGTGCTGCTCGACGTGATGATGCCTGGACTGAACGGCTACGACGTGTGCCGCAGGATCCGCGAGAACCCGGCCACCGCCCTGCTGCCGGTGGTGATGTGCACCTCGCTCGACCCGCATCAGGAGCGCATCAAGGGCATCGAGGCGGGCGCGGACGACTTCCTGTCCAAGCCCGTCAACCAGCCGGAGCTTTTCGCGCGGGTGAAGTCGCTCCTGCGCGTGAAGCGGCTGCAGGACGAGCGTCTCGCCCGGCTGAAGAGCTTCTTCTCCCCCCACCTTGCCGAGGCCATTGCCGCCGGCAAGGGCGAGGACGTGCTGAAGACCCACCGTCGCGAGATTACGGTCGAGTTCTTCGATCTGCGCGGCTTCACCGCCTTCACCGACAAGGCGGAGCCGGAGGAAGTGATGGAGCTGCTGCGCGCCTACCACGCGGCCCTCGGCAAGCTCGTGCTCGAGCACGAAGGAACGCTCGAGCGCTTCGCCGGCGACGCGGTGATGGTGTTCTTCAACGACCCGGTGCCGATCGAGCGGCCGGCCGAGCACGCGGTGCGCTGCGCGCTGACGATGATGGAGGCCTTCAAGCCGATCGCGGAGCACTGGAAGAAGCGCAGCGGCTTCGACCTCGGCCTCGGCGTCGGCATCGCGCAGGGCTACGCCACGCTCGGCGCCATCGGCTTCGAAGGCCGCTGGGACTATGCCGCCATCGGCAACGTGACGAACCTTGCCGCGCGCCTCTGCGGCGAGGCAAAGGCCGGCCAGATCCTCGCCGACCGCAAGACCATGGCAGTCCTTGACGGCACCTTCGCCTTCGCGCCCGTCGGCGAGCTCACGCTCAAGGGCTTCTCCCAGCCCGTCCCCGGCTTCGCGCTCGACACCTGAATCGGGGTCGGCGCCCTATCGTCATGCCAACACGGGCCCGCAAAGCGAAAAAGCTGAAGCGCGCCGTGCCGCCCCGGACACGCCGCCCGACGACGAGAAAGGACGCCGCGGAACGCCTCAAGGAGGCGCTCGAGCGCCAGACCGCGACGGCGGATGTGCTGCGCGTCATCTCGGCATCGCCGACCGACGTGAACCCCGTGTTCGATGCGATCCTGCAAAGCGCGGTCAGGCTGTGCGACGCGCAGCTCGCTGCGGCATTCCGCTACGACGGCAAGCTGGTGCACATGACGGCGACCCACAACTGGCCGCCGGAGGCGCTCGAGTATTTCTCGAAAATCTATCCCTGCCCGCCGGACCCGTCGCTCATGAGCGGGCGCGTCATCCTGGAGCGCTCCATCGTCATCGTGTCCGACGCGGCGGCCGACCCGCACTACGATCCGAAGTCGGCCGCGACCGGGCACTGGCGCCGGATGGTCGGCGTACCCATGCTGCGCGAGGGTAATCCGCTCGGCTTGCTCGTCGTGTCGTGGCGCGAGCCCGGCGACACGCCGCCGCGGCAGATCGAGCTGCTCAAGACCTTCGCCGACCAGGCTGCGATCGCCATCGAGAACGTGCGCCTGTTCAATGAAACGAAGGAGGCGCTCGAGCAGCAGGTCGCGACCGGCGCCATACTGCGGGTGATCACCGCCTCGCCCGGCGACATCAAGCCCGTGCTGCGCAGCGTTGCGGAAAATGCGGCGCGCTTGTGCGAAGCGAAGGATGTGCTGATACGCCTGGTCGAAGGCGATGTCACGCGGGTGGTCGAGCATATCGGGCCGATCCCGGTGCCCGACGGGCTCATCGAGCGTCCGATCAACCGGCATTTGATCGCCGGCAGGGCGATTCTCGAGGGACGCACCATCCATGTTCCCGACGTGCTCGATCCGGCGATGCGCGAGGAGTACCCGGAGGCGGCTTTCCAATTCCAGGCCGCAGGCCTCTACCGCGCCGTGCTTGACGTGCCGATGATGCGCGACGGCAAGGCCGTCGGCGTGATCGTGATCCGGCGCGAGGAGGCGCGGCCCTTCTCCGAGCAGCAGATCCGCCTGCTGCAGACTTTCGCCGACCAGGCCGTCATCGCCATCGAGAACGCGCGCCTGTTCAACGAGACGAAGGAGGCGCTCGACCAGCAGAAGGCGGCGGCGGAGGTGCTCGAGGCGATCTCGAGCTCCATTGCCGACGCGCAGCCCGTGTTCGAGAAGATCCTGACGAGCTGCGAGCGGCTGTTCGAAGGCCTGCTGGTCGGATTGACCCAGGTGCGCGGCGATGCCGTGCACCTCGTTGCCTACCATGGCCCGGCCGGCGACAGCCTGCGGCGCATATACCCGCTTCCGCTAAGCCATGAAAGCGGCACCGGCTGGGCGATTCTGAATGCACGCGTCGCCGAATTCCCGGATATCGACGCCGAGGGCGTGCCGCGGCACGTCGCGGTGGGCTGCCGCAGCTTCGGCGCGCGCTCCATCATCTTTGCGCCGATGATCTTCGACGGCCGGGGCATCGGCGCCATCTGGATCGCGCGACGCCAGCCGGGAGCGTTCAGCGACAAGCAGCTCGCGCTGCTGCGCACCTTCGCCGACCAGGCGGTGATCGCGGTCCAGAACGCGCGCCTGTTCAACGAGACCAGGGAAGCGCTCCGGCGGCAGACGGCGACCAGCGAGATCCTGCAGGTCATCGGCCGCTCGATCAGCGATACGCAGCCGGTGTTCGATGCCATCGTGAAGAACTGCGCCGGGCTTTTCACGGACAGCCGGGTCGGGCTGTTTCTCATCGCGGCCGAAGGCCTCGTCTGCCGTGCAAGCACCGGCTACGTGCCGGAGCCCATGCCGCTCGACCGGGAAAGCGGCATCGGCGCATGCGTGCTCGGGGGCCGCGTCATCCACCTTCCGGACCTCGCCGCGGCAGCCGAGCGGTATCCGCGCATTCGCCAGCTGGGCTTGAAGCACGGCTACCGCTCGGGCCTCTATGCGCCGCTCGTGCGCGAGGGCGAATCGATCGGCGCCATTTCGGTGCTGCGGCACGAGGCGGGCGCTTTCGACGACAAGGACGTCGGCCTGCTGACCACGTTCGCCAGCCAGGCGGTCATCGCCATCGAGAATGCGCGCCTGTTCCGCGACATCCAGGAGAAGAGCCGCCAGCTCGAGGAGGCGAGCCGGCACAAGTCGCAGTTCCTCGCCAGCATGAGCCACGAGCTGCGCACGCCGCTCAACGCGATCCTCGGCTTCAACGAGATGATCCTCGGCGGCATCTATGGCGACGTGCCGGCGGACATGACCGAGCCGCTGACGGACATCCAGACGAGCGGCAAGCATCTGCTGCGGCTCATCAACAACGTGCTCGACCTCGCGAAGATCGAGGCCGGGCGCATGGAGCTCGCCCTGGCGGACTACTCGGTGCAGGACACCGTGGCGGGCGTGCATGCGACGCTGCGGCCGCTCGCCGCCGAGAAGCGTCTCGAGTTCGTGACTGAGGTGCCGCCCGACATACCGCTCGCCCACGGCGACGGCGGGCGCATCACGCAGTGCCTCATGAACCTCGCCGGCAATTCGTTGAAGTTCACCCGTCAGGGCCGCGTCGCCATAAGGGTGGAGCATGCCGATGGCGTCCTGCGCTACAACGTAACCGATACCGGCATCGGCATCCCGCCGGACAAGATCGGGACCCTGTTCACGGAGTTCAAGCAGACCGACGCGAGCATCGCGTCGGAGTTCGGCGGCAGCGGGCTCGGCCTCTCGATCACCAAGAAGTTCATCGAGATGCACGGCGGCCGCATCTGGGTCGATAGCCAGCCCGGCAAAGGCTCGGCGTTTCGCTTCGAGATCCCCTTACGGGTGAGCGCATGAAGACCATCCTGTACGTCGAGGACAACGAGATGAACCGCAAGATCGTGCGCGACCTCCTGAAGCGCACGAAGTACAGCCTCGTCGAGGCCTTTGACGGCGAGGCGGGCGTGGCGAAGGCGCTCGAGATCAGGCCCGATCTCGTGCTGATGGACGTGCAGCTACCGAAGCTCTCCGGAATCGATGCGACTAGGCGGCTTCGCGCGGCGCCGGAAACGGCCGCGACGCCGATCCTGGTGATCACCTCGTTCGCCCTGTCCGGCGACGAGCAGAAGGCGAAGGATGCGGGGGCGACCGGCTACCTCGCCAAGCCTTACAGCCCGTTCGATCTCCTCAACCGGATCCGCCAGCTGGTGCCGGAAAACTGAAGCAGGCTCAGCCCGCCTTCGGCGGCAGCTGCCCTCCCGGCGTCGAGCGGCTGATCGCGAGTTCCTCCTCGGTCATGTCGGCTGGAACATCGGCGAAAAGCGGCGTCGAGAGATAGCGCTCGCCGGTATCGGGCAGCATGGCGAGCACGGTCGAGCCCTTCGGCGCCTCCCGGCACACCTGCAGCGCGCCGGCGAAGGTTCCGCCGGCGGTGATGCCGACGAAGATGCCCTGCTTCTGCGCGAGGTCCTTGCTGCATTTCATCGCATCGGCGCCGCCGATGGCGAGCACCTTGTGGATCACCTTCATGTCGACCGCGTCGCCGGTGAGCTTGGGCACGAAGTCGGGGCTCCAGCCCTGCATCGGGTGCGGCTTGAACGACGGGTGGGGCTTTGCCGGCGTGCCGTCGGGCCGGCGCTCCTGAGCGGCGCCGCTCGACAGCATCGGCGCGTCGGCGGGCTCGCAGACCACGACCTTGGTCTCCGGGCGCTCCTTGGCGAGCACGCGCGCCACGCCTTTCAGCGTGCCGCCGGTGCCGAAGCCCGTCACCCAGTAGTCGAGCCGCCGGTCCTTGAAGTCACGCAGGATCTCCTGCGCGGTGGTCTTCGAATGGTAGTCGGCATTCGCTTCGTTCTCGAACTGCCGCGGCATGAACCAGCCGTTCTTGGCGGCCAGCTCCTCCATCTTCCTGACCATGCCCATGGCGCGCTCGGGTGCCGGCGTGATGACGACCTTGGCGCCCAGGAAGCGCATGAGCTTGCGACGCTCGACGCTGAAGCTCTCCGCCATGGTGACCACGAGCGGATAGCCCTTCTGCGCGCACACCATGGCGAGACCGATGCCGGTGTTGCCGCTGGTGGCCTCGATCACGGTCTGCCCGGGCTTGAGCTTGCCGCTGCGCTCGGCGTCCTCGATCACGCCGAGGGCGAGGCGGTCCTTCACCGAGCCGAGCGGGTTGAACGCCTCGATCTTCACGTAGAGCTCGACGCCCGCTGGCGCGAGCTTGTCGATCCTGACGACCGGCGTGTTGCCTATCGTCTCCAGGATACTGGCGTAAATCGGCATGGGTCCTCTCGTCGCCCGCCGGAACGGCAGGCCATGACGAGACTGTAGCCAAAAACGCCCGGCCGGGTGGCCCTGCGCCTAGGGGCGGACGCCGATTTCCCTCGCCAGGTCGTCGGCATCGAAGTCGGCGCCGTCCAGGCCGAGGGCTTCCTCGTCCCAGTCTTCCGCCTCGAAATCGACGTCGTCCTCGAAATCCAGGTCTTCTTCGATGAAGTCTTCCATGGGCTCTCGTGTTCTTGCTGGGTACGAGGCCCATTGTGCTCAGTGCACTGTTACCGCACCGAGTCGGCGTGCTGTGCCGCCCTGACTACTCCGGCTTGATCCCGGCCTCCTTGATGGCGCGGCTGTAGCGCTGCATGTCGGCCTGGATGGCGGCGGCAAAGCGCTCCGGCGTGCCGCCGAGCGGCTCGTAGAACTGGCTGGCCAGCTTCTCGCGCAGGTCCGGCGCCTGCAGCACCTTGTTGAGCTCGGCGTTCAATCGCTGCTGGATCGGCTGCGGCACCTTGCTGGAGGTCATCAGGCCGAACCACAGGTCGAACTGCAGGTCGGGGAAGCCGGACTCCTTGATCGTCGGATAGTCCGGCGCGAAGCGGCTGCGCTCCGGGCTGAACAGGGCGTATCCCTGCAGCTTGCCCGCCTTGATCTGCGGATTGAAGTGCGCCACGGTGCTGATGAACACCGGCACGTTCCCGCCGAGCACCGACGTCATCGCGTCCGAGCATCCCTTGTACGGCACGTGCTGCCACTTGAAGCCGGCCTCGGCGGCGAGCAGCTCGCCGGCGAGATGCTGCGGCGAGGCGGTGCCGCAGCTGGTGAAGTTGACCTTGCCGGTGTTGCTCTTCGCGTAGGACACGAGCTCCTTGAACGACTTTGCCGGCACGCTCGGGTGCGCGCCGACCATGATCGGCGTGCCGGAGATGAGGCCGATCGGCGCCAGGTCCTTCAGCGTGTCGTAGGGCACCTTGGCCATGACGAACGGAATGATGGCGACGTTGTTCGGCACCACGAGCAGCGTATGGCCGTCGGGCTCGGCCTTGGCCGCCGCGTCCATGCCGATCATGCCGCCCGCTCCCGTGCGGTTCTCGACGATGCACGTCTGCCCCATCGATTGCGGGAAGCGCTCGCACAGGTAGCGGGCCATCAGGTCGACCGCGCCGCCCGCCGTGTAGGGGGCGATGATGCGGATCGTCTTGGTCGGATACGACTGCGCGCTCGCGGCTCCCGCCGCAAGAGCCAGGACTGCAAAGAGCACTTTCAATTTCAATTCACCACCTCGAAAAGTCCGGCGGCGCCCATGCCGCCGCCGATACACATGGTCACGACCACGTTCTTCGCCTTGCGGCGGCGGCCTTCGATCAGCGCGTGGCCGACGAGGCGGGCGCCCGACATGCCGTAAGGGTGGCCGAGCGCGATGGCGCCGCCATTGACGTTGAGCCTGTCGTCCGGGATGCCGAGCCGGTCGCGGCAGTAGATCACCTGCACGGCGAAGGCCTCGTTCAGCTCCCACAGGTCGATGTCGGCCGCGCGCTTGCCGGTCTGCTCGAGCAACTTGGGCACCGCGAACACCGGCCCAATCCCCATCTCGCGCGGGTCGCAGCCCGCCACGGCGAAGCCGCGAAATATCCCCAAAGGCGTCAACCCGTGCCTCGCGGCTTCGCTGGCGCTCATCACGACGGCGGCGGAGGCGCCGTCCGAGAACTGGCTGGCATTGCCGGCCGCGATGCAGCCGCCCTCGACCGCCGGCTTGATCTGCGACACGCCCTCGTACGTGGTATCCGGGCGGATGCCCTCGTCCTCGGACGCGGTGACCTCCTTCAGGGTCTCCTGGCCGGTGTTCTTGTCGACCACCTTCATCTTGGTGGTGAGCGGCACGATCTCGTCCTTGAACTTGCCTTCGGCGCGAGCCTTGGCGGCACGCTGCTGGCTCTGCACGCCGAAGCGGTCCTGCTCCTCGCGCGGGATCTCGTAGCGCCGCGCGACGTACTCGGCGGTCTGCAGCATCGGCCAGTAGATCTCGGCGTGATGGCGGTGCAGCCACTCGTCCTGGAAGTGATGCTTGTTCATCTCGTTCTGCACCAGCGAGATCGACTCGACGCCGCCGGCGACGAAGATGTCGCCTTCGCCCGCGAGGATGCGCTGCGCGGCGAGCGCGATGGTCTGCAGCCCGGAGGAGCAGAAGCGGTTCACCGTCATGCCCGGCACGCTGTGCGGCAGGCCGGCGCGCACCGCGATCTGGCGCGCGATGTTCCAGCCGGTGGCGCCCTCGGGATTGGCGCAGCCGATGATCACGTCGTCGATTTCCTGCGGGTCGACCTTCGCGCGCTCGAGCGCCGCGTGCACCACGTGGCCGCCCATCTTGGCGCCGTGGGTCATGTTGAGCGCGCCGCGCCAGCTTTTGCAGAGCGGTGTGCGCGCGGTCGAGACGATGACAGCCTCAGTCATTGAACCTCCTGCCTTCCTTGACGAGTTTGCGGAGTAGGGGAGCCGGCTTCCACTGGTCCCCGTGGTAGCCCTTCTGGAAACGCTCGATCGAGGCGAGGACCTGGTCCAGCCCGACCGTGTCGGCGTAGAACATCGGCCCGCCGCGGTACGGCGGAAAGCCGTAGCCGGTGAGGTAGACCATGTCGATGTCGGAGGCGCGCAGCGCGATGCCTTCCTCGAGGATGTGCGCGCCCTCGTTGGCGAGCGCGTAGATG
>DASSPL010000351.1:0-13410 GCA_035699685.1 Burkholderiales bacterium
GCCTAGGAAAGGGCCTGCGCGCCGGCGTCGGCGCACTGCTGGTCCTGCTCGCCGGTGCCGCCGCCGCAGCCGATGCCGCCGATCACGCGCCCCTGGCGCAGGATCGGCGCACCTCCCGGGGTCGGCAGCGCCTGGCCGTCCGTTATGGTCGGCATGACCTCCCAGAACACGTGCACCTTGCGCAGCTCGGCGAGCGCGGTGGTGGACTTGCGGAAGGCGGCGGCCGCGGTGGCCTTGGCGCGCGAGGTCTCCGGCGTGAAGAAGCCGGTGCCGTCGCCGCGCGCGCTCAGCACCAGCCGGCCCGCCTCGTCCACCACGCTGACGGTCATCGGCGTGCCGAGCTCGCGCGCCTTGGCCTGGGCCGCGCGCACCGCGCGCTCGGCCAGCTCGAGTGTCATTTCAATCATCGAGGCTCCTGAATTCCGTACCCGGTACGGAATTGATTATGGACCGGGCGCGGCAAGGTTGATGGATGTCCGGGCCCAGTGCAGGATGGGGGTCCCAGAGGAGATGCCATGGATGCCGACGAAGTCCTGAGAAGCCTGGCGCAGGAATCGGTGAAGCAGGGCGAGAACCTGCGCGTCGCGGTGCGCGAGGTGACGCTCAACGCGCTGCGCGGGCGCGAGCTCACCGTCGACCAGATCAAGCGCGTGGTGAAGACCGTGACCGAGGGCGTGAACCTCGGCGCCGCCACCAGCAAGCTCGATGCGGACCGCGTGCTGGGCGAGGCCTTCAGCGGCATCGACGAGGCGGTGCTGAAGGCGGTGGAGGCCAACCACCTCGCGCTCAAGCAGCTCTCCGCGCAGGGCCAGAGCATGCGCGACTCGCAGATGAAGCGGGCGCTCGACGACCTCGAGCGGCTGGAGGACGAGTTCATCGGCGCGATGAAGGAGGCGACGCGCCGCGGCAGCAAGCAGCTGCGCGACCAGTGGGCAGTGGTCCTGCAGCGCAAGGAAGCCGACGGCACCGCGACGCAGACCCAGGTCGAGAAGACCCTGGAGGAGTTCGGCGATCGCATGCACCAGGCGGTCAAGCAGCAGCGGCGCACGGCGCTGAAGGCCGCCGAGTCGATGGCCGAGAACTTCGCCACGCTGGCGAGCGGCATCCTCATCGGCATGACCGAGGGCATCCAGCAGGGCAAGTCGAAGAAGTAGCCGCCGGGCCGGGCGCGGTCCGGATTTGACGCAGGTCAAAGGCACCATCGGGCCCTGTGGCCCAATGGCGGCACCCCTTTCTGCAAGAATATCAATGTGCTTGAAGCGGATTCGCTGGAATGCGAGCGGGGCGGGCGAAAGCTCT
The DNA here is from genome assembly GCA_035699685.1 of Burkholderiales bacterium. Lineage (GTDB taxonomy): Bacteria > Pseudomonadota > Gammaproteobacteria > Burkholderiales > SG8-39 > SCGC-AG-212-J23. The sequence goes on from DASSPL010000351.1 coordinate 1,300, forward strand.
TCGGCCCGCTGTCTCTCGACCTCGCCGCGGGCGGGCTGCTGCGCATCGCCGGCGCCAACGGCAGCGGCAAGACCAGCCTGCTGCGCATCCTGTGCGGCCTGCTAGAGCCCGCCGCCGGGCAGGTGCGGTGGAATGGCACGCCGATCCGCGAGCTGCGCGAGGACTATTCGCGCGAGCTGGTGTACCTGGGCCACGCGCCGGCGGTGAAGGACGAGCTGACGCCGGAGGAGAACCTGGCCATCACCTGCCGCCTGGCCGGCGTGCCCTTCTCGAAGGAGGCGCTGAAGGAGGCGCTGCACGCGTATTCGGTCCCCGGCCTGCCGGCGCGCAAGCTGTCGCAGGGGCAGCGGCGGCGGGCTGCGCTCGCGCGGCTGGTGCTCTCGCAGCGGGTGCCGGTCTGGCTGCTGGACGAGCCCTTCGCCGCGCTCGACGTGGCGGCTGCGCGGTTCACCGAGGCGCTGGTGCAGGAGCACGTGACGCGCGGCGGCGCGGTCGCCTACACCACGCACCAGCCGAGCGCGCTCGACGCCCGCTCGCGCGTCATCGAGCTTGCCGCCTGACATGCTCGACACGGCGCGCACTCTCGTCCAGCGGGATCTCCTGCTCGCCCTGCGCCGCAAGAGCGACGTCGCCACGGCGCTGCTCTTCTTCGTGATCGTGGCGAGCCTCTTTCCCCTCGGCATCGGCGCGGAGCCGAACCAGCTGCGCTCGATCGCGCCCGGCGTCATCTGGGTGGCGGCGCTGCTGTCGTCGATGCTGTCGCTCGCGCGGCTGTTCGCCGCAGACCACGCCGACGGCACGCTGGAGCAGATGCTGCTCGGCGCGGCGCCGCTCGGCATCGTGGTCGCCGCCAAGGCGGCGGCGCACTGGCTGGTTGCCGGGCTGCCGCTGGTGCTCGCCGCGCCGGTCATCGCGCTGCAGTACGACCTCGAGGCGCCGCTCTACGGCGTCCTTGCCTTATCATTGCTCATCGGTACGCCGATCCTCAGCATCATCGGGGCGATCGGCGCGGCGCTGACCCTGGGCTTGCGCGGCGGCGGCGTCCTCCTCTCGCTGCTGGTGCTGCCGCTCTACGTGCCGGTGCTGATCATGGGCGCGGGAGCGGTCGAGATGGCGGGCGCGGGCCTCGATCCCGGCGGCCAGCTCCTGCTCCTCGCCGCGATGATGGTGGTGGCCGTGGCATTCGCGCCGCTCGCGACGGCCGCCGCGCTTAGGATTTCTCTCGAATGACGACGCACAGCATCAAGTGGTTCTGGTTCGCCTCGCCGGCGACGTTCTATCCGCTGGCCGGGACGATCGCGCGCATCGCCGCGGTGCTCGCGGTGCTGTTCACGCTCGCCGGCCTGTACGTCGGCTTCTTCGTCGCGCCGACCGACGCGCAGCAGGGCGAGGCCTACCGCATCATCTACATCCACGTGCCGGCGGCGTGGATGTCGATGTTCATCTATGTGGTGATGGCGTTCTGGGCCGCGCTCGGCTTCGCCCTGCACACGCGCCTCTCGGCGATGATGGTGCGCGCGCTCGCCCCGACCGGGGCCCTGATGACGTTCGCGGCGCTGTGGACCGGCTCGCTGTGGGGCAAGCCGACCTGGGGAACGTGGTGGGTGTGGGACGCGCGCCTCACCTCCGAGCTGATCCTGCTCTTCCTCTACTTCGGCTACATGGCGCTGGTGGCGTCGATCGACGACCGGCGCCGCGCCGACAAGGCCGGCGCGCTGCTGCTCCTCGTCGGCGTGGTGAACATCCCGATCATCTACTACTCGGTGCAGTGGTGGAACACGCTGCACCAGGGCGCCTCGGTGAGCCTCACCCGGGCGCCCAGCATGGCGACGACCATGCTCACCGGCATGGCGCTCGTCGCGCTCGGCTTCTGGATGTACAGCATCGCCGTGGCCATGGTGCGCGTACGGTGCGAGATCAGGGAAAGCCAATGATGAACGCTGCAGCTGTTTTTTATGCCGCCCCCCTGACAAGGGGGGAAGCGAGCGGCTTTTGCGAGCGGGGGGTTTCGATTTTGCCCAAAATCAACCCCCCGCTCATTTCATTCGCGACCCCCTTGTCAGGGGGTCAAGACGGATGAGCGAGTTCTTCTACATGGGCGGCTACGGGCTCTATGTGTGGGGCTCGTACGGAGTCACATTCGCGCTGCTGGCCATCGAGCTCGCGGTGCTCTGGAAAAGGACGCAGAAACGATGAAACCGCGCCACAAGCGACTGATGTGGATCGCATTCGGCCTGGCGGCGCTCGGCGTCGCCACGGCGCTGGTGCTGACCGCTTTCAACAAGAACCTGGTGTTCTTCTTCTCGCCCTCCGACGTGGCGGCGAACAAGGCGCCGGTCGGCCGCACCTTCCGCGTCGGCGGCATGGTGGAGAAGGGCAGCGTGAAGCGCGAAGGGGTCGAGGTGCGCTTCGTCATCACCGACACGGCCAAGACCATGCCGGTGGTGTACCGCGGCCAGCTGCCGGATCTCTTCCGCGAGGGCAAGGGCGTGGTGGCGCAGGGCCAGCTCGGGCCCGACGGCGTGTTCAGCGCGCGCGAGGTGCTCGCCAAGCACGACGAGAACTACATGCCGCCGGAGGCGGCGCACGCCGTCGAGCAGGCGCAGAAGGCGCAGAAGACGATACAGGTGAAATGAGGCCATGATCCCCGAAATCGGCCAGTTCGCCCTCGCCCTCGCGCTCGCCGTCGCGCTGGTGCAGGCGGTCGTCCCGCTGCTCGGCGCGCACAACGGCAACGCGGCGTGGATCGCGGTGGCGCGCCCGGCGGCGCAGGCGCAGACCCTGCTCGTCGCTTTCGCCTTCGGCTGCCTCACCTACGCCTTCGTCACCAACGACTTCTCCGTCCAGTACGTGGCCATGCACTCGAACAGCGCGCTGCCGATGGAGTACAAGGTCGCCGGCGTGTGGGGCGGGCACGAAGGCTCGCTCCTCCTCTGGGCGCTGATGCTCGGCGTGTGGATGACCGCGGTGAGCTGGTTCAGCACGCACCTGCCGGAGGAGATGACGGCGCGCGTGCTCGGCGTCATGGGCCTGGTCAGCGCCGGCTTCCATGCCTTCATGCTGTTCACGTCCAACCCGTTCGACCGGCTGCTTCCCGCGGCGGCCGACGGACGCGACCTGAATCCGCTGCTGCAGGACCCGGGCATGGTGTTCCACCCGCCGATGCTCTACATGGGGTACGTCGGCTTCTCGGTCGCCTTCGCCTTCGCCGTCGCCGCGCTGCTCTCCGGCCGGCTCGACGCGGCGTGGGCGCGCTGGTCGCGCCCCTGGACCACGGTGGCGTGGTGCTTCCTCACGCTCGGCATCGCTCTCGGCAGCGGGTGGGCGTATTACGAGCTCGGCTGGGGCGGCTGGTGGTTCTGGGACCCGGTGGAGAACGCCTCCTTCATGCCGTGGCTGATCGGCACGGCGCTCATCCATTCGCTCGCGGTGACCGAGAAGCGCGGGAGCTTCAGGAGCTGGACCGTGCTCCTCGCCATCATGGCGTTCGGCCTGTCGCTGCTCGGCACCTTCCTCGTGCGCTCGGGCGTGCTGACCTCGGTGCACGCGTTCGCCGTCGATCCGAAGCGCGGCATCTTCATCCTCGGCCTGTTCACGCTGTTCATCGGCGGCGCGCTCGTGCTCTACGCCTGGCGCACCTCGCGCATCGGCCTCGGCGGCGACTTCGCGCCGGTGTCGCGCGAGTCGCTCCTGCTCGCGAACAACGTGCTGCTCGCCGCCGCGGCGGGCTCGGTGTTCCTCGGCACGCTCTACCCGCTGCTGATCGATGCGCTGGGCGTCGGCAAGATCTCGGTCGGTCCGCCGTACTTCGAGGCGGTGTTCGCCCCGCTCATGGCGCCGGCCCTGTTCCTGATGGGCGTGGGGCCCATGGCCCGCTGGAAGCGCGCCAGCCTGCCCGAGATCGCCGTGATGCTGCGCTGGGCGCTCGCCGTCAGCCTGGTCGTCGGCCTGCTGCTGCCGCTCGCTTTCGGCAGCTGGTATCCGCTCACCGGGGTCGCGCTCGCGCTCGCCATCTGGATCGTGCTGACCGGCCTCATCAGCCTGAAGAAGCGCCCGCGCGGCTCGCGCTCGTACCTCGGCATGGTGGTGGCGCACATCGGCGTCGCGGTTTTCGTGGTCGGCGTGACGCTGGTCAAGAGCTACGAGCGCGAGCAGGACGCGAAGATGCGGCCCGGGGACGTCGTCGCGCTGGACGGGTACAGCTTCAAGCTGGAGGACGTCACCGACGTCAAGGGCCCGAACTACGTCGCGGCGCGCGCGAAGCTGACCGTCACCCGCGGCGGCCAGCCGGTGACCGTGATGTATCCCGAGAAGCGCCTCTACACCGTGCAGAACATGCCGATGACCGAGGCGGCGATCGATCCGGGCTTCACCCGCGACCTGTATGCCTCGCTCGGCGATCCGCTCGGCGGCGGCTACTGGCTGGTGAAGGTGCAGCTGAAGCCGTTCATCGACTGGATCTGGGGCGGCTGCATCATCATGGCGCTCGGCGGCGTGCTCGCGGCCAGCGACCGGCGCTATCGCGTCTCGATGCCCCTGCGAAGAACCACGGTCGAGGCGACGGCGTGAACAGGGCGCTCTGGACGCTCGGCATCTTCGTCGCGCTGGTGGCGCTGCTCGCCGTCGGCCTGCGCCTCAATCCGCGCGAGGTGCCCTCGCCGCTGATCGGCAAGCCGGCGCCGCACTTCGAGCTGCCGCTGCTCGCCCAGCCGGACAAGCTGTTCTCGCAGAAGGACATGCTGGGCAAGGTGTGGATCATGAATGTGTGGGCGTCGTGGTGCCCGCCGTGCCTGGTCGAGCATCCGGTGGTCACGCGCATCGCCCAATCCGGCATGGCGCCGGTCGTCGGGCTGAACTACAAGGACCAGCGCGACGACGCGCTGCCCTGGCTCAAGCGCAACGGCGATCCGTACCTGCTGAACGTCTACGACCTGAACGGCCGCATCGGCATCGACTACGGCGTCTACGGCGTGCCGGAGACCTATGTCATCGACCAGAAGGGCGTGATCCGCTACAAGCACGTCGGCCCGCTGACCGCCGACATCGTGCAGAAGAAGGTCGAGCCGCTGGTGAGGGAGCTCGCAAGTGCGAAATAGCCTGGCCGCGCTGCTGATGGCCTTTCTCCTTGCCGCGCAGGCCCAGGACCCGGCCATCGAGAAGCGCGTCGCCACGCTCGCCCAGGAGCTGCGCTGCCTCGTGTGCCAGAACCAGACCATCGCCGACTCGAACGCGCCGCTCGCGGTGGACCTCAGGAATCAGATCCGCGAGCAGGCCGCCGCCGGCAAGTCGGACCAGGACATCCTCGACTTCATGGTGGCGCGCTACGGCGACTTCGTGCTCTACCGCCCGCCGTTCAAGGCCACCACCGTCGTGCTCTGGGCCGGGCCGTTCCTGTTCCTGATCCTCGGCCTGTATTTCCTCATCCGTTTCGTGCGGCGGCGGCGGGTTCCCGCGCCGCAGCTCACCGACGCCGAGCGCCAGCGCGCGGCGAAGCTGCTCGAATGATCGGCTTCGCGCTCACTAGCGCCCTGCTGGCGGCGATCGTCCTGTTCATGGTCCTGCGGCCGCTGCTGCGGCAGCGGGCGGCGGCGCGGCTTTCGCGCCGCGACGCGAACGTCGCCATCTACAAGGACCAGCTGCGCGAGCTGGAGGCCGATCTTGCGGCCGGAACGGTGTCGCAGGCCGATTACGGCAAGGCGCGGCTCGAGCTGGAAGCCCGGCTGCTGGACGACGTCTCGGCCCAGGAACCTTCGACGGTCCCCTCCCACGGACGCCGGGCCGCGATCGCGGTGGCCCTGGCGGTGCCGCTGGTCGCCGTGGCGGTGTACGTGCTGACCGGCAACCTCGCGGGTATCAATCCGCATGGCGGCGCGCCCGACGCCGCCGCGGTGGACGCGATGGTGGAGCGCCTCGCGGCGCGCATGCGCGAGAACCCGGACGACGCCGAGGGCTGGAAGCTTCTCGGCCGCTCCTACACCGCGATGGGCAAGTTTCCGCAGGCGGTGGAGGCGTTCGCCAAGGCCGCCGAGCGCTCGCCGCGCGACGCGCAGCTGCTCGCCGACTTCGCCGACGTGCTGGCGCTGACGCGCGGGCGCAACCTGGAGGGCGAGCCGGCGAAGCTCGTCGAGCGCGCGCTCGAGATCGACCCGAAGAACCTGAAGGCGCTCGCGCTGTGGGGCACCATCGCCTACGAGCGCAAGCAATACGCGCTCGCGGCCGAGACCTGGGGGCGCATGCTGCCCCTGGTGCAGCCCGGCTCCGAGGACGCGCGCGTCATCAGCGAGAACGTGGAGGAGGCGAGGAAGCTCGCCGGCATCGGCGCCTCCGTAGCCAAGAGCGAAAAGAAGGACCCGGCACGCCCCGGGCTGCGCGGGACGGTGACCCTGTCCCCCGAACTGCAGAAGCAGGTGAAGCCCGAGGACGCGGTGTTCGTGTTCGCGCGCGCAGCCGACGGGCCTCCCATGCCCCTCGCCGTGGTACGGGCGAAGGCGGGCGACCTGCCGCTCGCCTTCAGCCTCGACGACTCGATGGCCATGTCGGCCGGCATGCAGATCTCGGCGCACCCGCGGGTCATCGTCGTCGCCCGCGTGTCGAAGAGCGGTAGCGCGCAGGCGACGAAAGGCGACCTGCAGGGCGCGAGCAAGCCGGTGGCGAACAACGCCGCCGGGGTCAGCGTGGTCATCGACAGCGTGGTCCCTTAGCGCTCGCTATACTCCCCGCAGGGGGGTCTCGCAGAATGAAGTTCGTCCGTGCCTTCGTGTACGGCGCCATCGCGCTCATGCTCGCCGCCGGCTGGGCGTTCCTGTACTGGCAATCCGGAACCATCGATCTGGCGGCCGGCAACGCGGCGCGCGCCGCGCTCGCCGACCTGCGCGCGGTCGACGCCCGCTGGGACGACCAGCTGACGGCCATGGGGCTTTCGAGCTCGAGCGGGCCGCAGCAGCCGGTCGCGCACCAGGCGGCGTACGCCTGGCTCGAGCTGCAGGCGCTGAAGCTCGCGCATCCGGACCTCGGCCGCTCGCTCGGCGCGCTGCGCACCGCCCTCGACGACAAATCGCGGCTCCTGAAGCGGGTGGCCGCCGGCGAGCCGCTCGCCAACGAGGCGTGGAAGGTGCCGACGCGCGCGCGCCTCGACCAGCTCTCGCGCGTGCTCGAGGCCGCGTTCCGCGAGGCGCTCGAGGAGACCGAGCGCTTCCGCACCTGGCTGCTCTACTACTCGGCCTTCCTGCTCGCGCTGCTCGCGCTGCTCGCGCTGCAGCTGCGGCGGGCGAACCGCGGGCTCGAGCAGCGCGTCGTGCAGCGCACGAGCGAGCTCAGCACGACGCTCGACAAGCTGAAGGAATCGGAGACCCTGCTGGTGCAGAGCGAGAAGATGTCGGCGCTCGGCCAGATGGTGGCCGGCGTGGCGCACGAGGTGAACACGCCGCTCGCCTACGTGAAGGCGAGCCTGGAGGCGGCCAAGTCGCGCGCGGGCGACGCCGGCCGCCTCGCGCGGGAAACGCGCTGGCTGCTCGAGCTGGTGGAGTCCGAGAAGGCCGACGAGGGGGCGCTCGCCGCGCAGCTCGCCACCGTGCGCAACCTGATCGCCGACAAGCGCCTCGAGGCCCTCGACAGCCAGCTGAAGGACGGGCTGCACGGCATCACGCAGATCGCCGAGCTGGTGGTGAGCCTGAAGGACTTCAGCCGCCTCGAGCGCGGCTCGGTGGTGGGCTACGACGTGAACCAGGGCGTCGAGACGACGCTGCGCATCGCCGCGGCGCAGCTCGGCCGCCGCTCGGTGAAGAAGCTGCTCGGCGAGGTGCCGCAGATCATGGCCTCGCCCTCGCAGATCAACCAGGTGATCCTGAACCTGGTGGTGAACGCGGCGCAGGCGACGCCCGAGTCCGGCGGCAGCATCGTGCTGCGCACCTACGCGCCGGATGCGCAGCACGTGGCGATCGAGGTGGCCGACAACGGGCGCGGCATTCCCAAGGACGTGCTGCCGAGGATCTTCGACCCGTTCTTCACCACCAAGGAGGTGGGCAAGGGCACCGGGCTCGGCCTGTCGATCTCCTACCGCATCGTCGAGGCGCACGGCGGGCGCATCGACGTGGATTCGCGCCCGGGCGTCGGCACGCGCTTCACGGTCTCCCTGCCCGTCAAGGCGCCGGCTGCGCTCGCCGCCTGATGGCCAAGATCGGCAAATACGTGGTGATGGGCGAGGTGGGGCGCGGCGCGTCCTGCATCGTCTACAGCACGCTCGACCCGGACGTCGGCCGGCAGGTGGCGGTGAAGGCCGTGACCAAGGCGCTCGCCCGGGCGGCCGACCTCGAGCGGCTGCAGCGCGAGGCGCAGACCGGCGGCAAGCTGAACCACGGCAACATCGCCGGCGTCTACGAGTACGGCGAGGATGGCTACGCGGCGTGGGTCGCCATGGAGATGGTCGACGGCAAGACGCTGCGCCGGCACCTGGGCGAGGGGTACCGGGCCGCGGCGGACGCGAGCCTGGTGGCGGAGATCCTCGAAGGGCTGGACTACGCGCACGCGCGCGGCGTGTGCCATGGCGACCTGCGCGCGGAGAACGTGATCGTCAGCACCCAGGGCAGCGCCAAGCTGATCGGCTTCCTCGGCGCGGGCGACGAGGCGGCCGACGTGCGCGCCGCCGCGACCATGCTGAAGGAGTGCTTCGCCGAGCCGCCGGCGGTGCTGGACGCGCCGCCGGCCAGCGCGCGCGAGCTGCTCGAGGCGCTGCGCGGCCGTCCCAGGCTCGATGCGCTGAGGCGGGCCATGAAAGCCGCGCCGGCCCCGCTGCTCGCGCCGCGCAAGCTGCCGGCGGTCCTGTTCGTCGACGACGAGGAGCGGGTGCTGAACGCGCTGTCGGCGCTGTTCCACGGCACCTACGAGGTGCACACCGCGTCGAGCGGCGCCGAAGCGCTGGAATTGATCCGCGCACGCCGCTTCCTCGTCATCGTCAGCGACCAGCGCATGCCCGGCATGACGGGGGTCGAGCTGCTGCGCGAGGCGCGCGCCGTGGCGCCGTCCGCGGTGAGGCTGCTGCTCACCGGATACTCGGACTTCGGCGCCATCGTCGCCTCGGTGAACGAGAGCGAGGTGTTCCGCTACATCACCAAGCCGTGGCAGCAGTCCGAGCTCGAGGCCATCGTGGCGGAAGCGGTGGAAGTCGCGATCGCAGCGGAAGCGGCCGCCGCCGGCGGCCGCCACTACGAGCGCGCGAGCGGCAACGTGCTGGTGCTCGGCCAGCCCGCGCTCGCGCGCAGCGTGCGCGAGCTTTCGTCCGGCGCGGTCGGCGTGCAGGAGGCCTACGACGAGGACACGGTGCTCGACGTGGTGTCGCACGACGACATCGGCGTGGTGGTGAGCGAGCTGCACCCGCAGATCGACGAGCCCGATGCGCTGCTGCACGTGCTGAAGAAGGCCTCGCCGCATACCCAGCTGGTCGCCGTCGCCGAGGTGCCCGACGCCGACCTCGCCATCCGGCTCATCAACGAGGCGCGCATCCACCGCTACCTCGGCAAGCCCGTGAACCTGTCGCTGCTGCAGCAGGCGGTGGTCTCGGGGCTGCAGCGCTATTCGCGGCTCGAATCGGCGCCGGGCCTCGGCGGCACGGAGCGCGCCAGGCGTCGCCGCAGGACCGGACGCCTGCGGCGGCTCTTCAGCCGCGTGAAGTTCAAGATGCTCAGCGGTATCGCGGCGCGCTGAAGCGCAGCTCCGCGCCTTCGGCCTCGGCGCGGATCCAGCTCACGATCGGCGAGCCCCACACCTCCAGCCGCCGCACGCCGGGCAGCGGCTCGTCGTCGTGGTAGACGTGCGTGTCGCCGTGCAGCAGGAACACGCGGCCGGGCATCACCTGCCCGAGGCGGATGAGCCGCTCGCGAAGCTCGACGTAGCCGTCGCGCGGCAGCGCGATGAACGGGTTCGCCTGCATCATGACGACGAGCGTGCGGCCGCGCAGGCGCGCGTGCACCGCCGACTCATCGAGCCAGGCGTGCACCGCCGCCATGCGCGTCTCGTGCTCGGCGGGGTCGCGCCGCAGGTTGTTGTTGCTGCCGACCACGTGCAGCGTGACGAAAAGGAAGCCCGCGGCCTCCCATCGCATGTGCTCGCAGTATTCGCCGGGCTGCACCTCCACCGGCAACGGCGCCTTGCAGAAGGCGCGTCGCCAGGCTGCGAGGCGCGCGCGCGGCTCGCGGCAGTCGCTCCATTCGTTGTCGCCGGGCACCACCACCAGCGCATGGCGGATGCGGCCGAACTGCGCCTTGCGCGCGTCGAGCCACTCCTGCGTGCAGGCGAGCCGGCTCGAGCCGATGTCGCCGAGGTGCACCACGAAGTCGAGCTTCTCCCGGTTCAGGTCGTCGATCATCGCGTCCAGGCGCTGCGCTTCGGCGACGCTGTAGGGCGTGTCGCCCAGCACGCCGAATACGAGCGGGCTCTGCGCCGGCGCGTGCGCGCAGCCGGCGAGCAGCAGGACGAGGACGAACCTAGATGCCGTAGGCCTGGCGAAGCAGAGTGAGCGGGTGCGCCTTTATAGCGTCTTTTGCCTCGTCGCCCATGCCCTGCATGATGTGCCGCGCCGCGATCGGGCAGTCCGAGCTGACGTACCGGGGCTGCGCCGCCGCCATCTGCCGGAACACCGGCCGGCCGATCTTCATCGAGTTGTCGAAATACTCGGTCTTCACGCCCCAGGTGCCGTCGTGGCCGGAGCAGCGCTCGACCACCGCCACCTCGGTGCCCGGCACCAGCTCGAGCGCCTCGCGCGTCTTCTGGCCCATGTTCTGCACGCGCGAATGGCAGGGGATGTGGTACGACACCTTGCCCAACGGGTTCTTGAAGTCCGTCTTGAGGAGGCCGTCCTTCCGGCGCAGGACGAAGTATTCGAAGGGGTCGAACATCGCGTCGCGCACCAGCGCCGCCTCGGGATCGTCCGGGTACATGAGCGGCAGCTCCTGCTTGAACATCAGCGAGCAGGAAGGCACCGGCGCGAGGATGGCGTAGCCGTCCCTCGCGTACTTCGCGAGGATCGGCATGTTCCGTTCCTTGAGCTGCGCCACGCCCTCGAGGTCGCCGAGCTCGAGCTTCGGCATGCCGCAGCACACCTCGTCATCCACCAGCACCCACGGCACCTCGTTGTGCTCGAGGAGCGCGACCAGGTCGTGGCCCATGGCCGGCTCGTTGTAGTTCGCGTAGCAGGTGGCGAAGATCGCCACCTTCCCCGGCGTCTCCTTCCCGTCCTTCACCGGGAACTGGGCCTTCGGCTTTGCCGTCGAGCGGAACTTGCGCGGCGCGTAGGGCGGCAGCTCTCGCTCCTTGTGCACGCCCAGCACGCTCTGCATCGCGCTTCTGGCTGCCGGATTCCTGTTGACGGCGTTGACGGTCTGAGCGACCACCGGAATGGCGGCGAGCTTGCCCATCGCGTCGGTGGAGGAGAGCAGGCGATCGCGGAACTTGATGCCTTGCCTGAACTTGATCGCCTTGGCGCGCAGCATGACGTGCGGGAAATCGACGTTCCACGGGTGCGGCGGAACGTACGGGCACTTCGTCATGTAGCACAGGTCGCAGAGATAGCACTGGTCGACGACCTTGCCGTAGTCCTCCTTCTTCACGCCGTCGACCTCCATCGTGGAGGACTCGTCCACCAGGTCGAACAGCGTCGGGAACGCGGTGCACAGGCTGACGCAGCGGCGGCAGCCGTGGCAGATGTCGAAGATGCGCTCGAGCTCCTTCTCGGCCGCCGCCGGGTCCCAGAACTGCGGGTTCTTCCAGTCGAGCGGGTGCCGCGTCGGAGCTTCGAGCGAGCCTTCTTTCATGGCCGCCTAGTCGGAGAGGGCGTCCAGCGCCTTCTGGAAGCGGTTGGCGTGGCTGCGCTCGGCCTTGGCGAGCGTCTCGAACCAGTCGGCGATCTCGCCGAAGCCCTCGTCGCGCGCCTGCTTCGCCATGCCCGGGTACATGTCGGTGTACTCGTGCGTTTCGCCCGCCACCGAGGCCTTCAGGTTCTCGCGGGTGCGGCCGATCGGCAGGTTGGTGGCCGGATCGCCGACGGCTTCCAGGTACTCGAGGTGCCCGTGCGCGTGCCCGGTCTCGCCCTCGGCGGTCGAGCGGAACAGCGCCGCGACG
>DASSPL010000352.1:0-3548 GCA_035699685.1 Burkholderiales bacterium
CGCCGCTCTCCTGGAAGGACAAGCCCGCCGGGAGGAAGTAGGAGGTCGTCGTCGGGAATGCTTCGGTCAGCAATCCGGGCGCCGACGGTGGCGGGTTGTTGTCGCCGAAATCGTCGTTGTAGTACTGCACCCCGTTCCGCACGATGCGGAAGTTGTCCATCAGGAAGCGATAGTCGGGCGTGGCAAGTACGCCAGGGTTCGTCACCGACCACGTCAGCACGGCGCCTTGGTCGACGTCCGTCGCGCTGAGCTGGCCCTCCGCCCTGCGCGAGCCGTCTTCGAACACGGCACCGGTCGTCGTGCCGCCCGTCGTCACCGGCGCATCGTTCTGCCCCGTCACGGTCACCGTGGCGGTCTGCGTCGAGCTCGCGCCATGGTTGTCGCTGACTGTGTAAGCGAAGGTATCGATCGCCGTCTGGCCGGCGTTCAGGTATTCGAAAGCGCCGCTCGCGCTGTAGCTGAAGGTGCCGTCGCCATTGCTGGTCACCGCGCCGAGCGTTGCGTTGCTGTCCACCGAGAAGCTGTGCGTGTCGCTCGCATCGACATCGGCATAGACCGCGTTGAGCGTCACGGATGGACCATCTTCGTTCGCGCTCTGCGTGATCGCCTGCGCCACCGGGCCGTCGTTGGTGCCGACGATGGTGACCACGAGTTGCGCCGTGTCCTCGCTATAAGAGGTCGCATCGCCGTAGCTGCGCGCCGCATAGCTGAACTGCTCGACCAGGGTTTCGCCCTCGGCGAGCGTCTGCACGGCGGCGTTGTCGAGCACGTACAGATAGCTGCCGTCGGCCAGCAGGCGCAGCACGCCGTAGGAGCCGGCGATATCGGCGCCGACGTTCGACGCCGCGCCGTTCACCGCGATGACCGTGCCGCCCGTCCCCGCGCCGGAGTCGTTGCCCAGCACGTTGCCCGAGGCGGACACCGGACCGTCTTCCTGCACGCTCGCCTGGTCGTCGATGGCGTCGAGCGCGCCGGTGACCGTCTCGAGCAGCTTCGCCGACGCCGAGCGCTCCCCACCGTCCTCACCGACCGACGTGAGGCGGACGCCGAAATCCACGTTGGCGAAGTCCTCCAGGGTCAGCGCACTTGCGGCGCTGAGGGTGAAGCTGAAGGTGCGGTGATCGTCGGCGCCGATCCCGGAAGTGCCGATCTCCAGGCCTACGTCGTAGCCGCCGTCGCTGCCGACGAGCCCCTGCAGGTTCGCGCCGCCGCCCAGATCGACCACCGAGTCGTCTCCGGTGCGCACTTCCGTCAGGCCGCCCGAATCGGCGCTCACCGTGAGCGACGGGATCAGCGATTCGTCGGCCACGTCGAAGAAGATGCCGCGCAGGTCGCCGATGACCGGCCCGGTCTGCGTCAGGGTGAACGTCAGCGTGCCGTCTGCATTTTCTGTGACGGTGACCGTGACGGCGGGGATGACCGTACCCGTGGAACGGTCATCAATCTGGAACGTCATCGAGCGCATTGGGCCCTCCCTGGCTTCTTGCGCGCTGCGGCCTCTGACGAGGCGGAGATCGGATACTGTCGCGAGGTGCCCGCGACTTCAATCCCTATTTATTGGGGCGGCGGCGCGGATTCAATGACCTCGATCAAGACGCCAGGAGTTCAAGCATCGGACAAAATGAATAACCGCCGGCAGCCCTCCCGCGAGCAACGTAGGACTATGATTTCGCCATGAAAACCGAAGAACTGAAGGAACTCCAGGCGCCGCTCAAGGCGAAGTACCGCGAGATGCCCGATGCCGCCGTCATCACCCTGAAAGCCGAGGGCAATCTCGGCGAAGGCATCACGTGCAGCGTGCAGACCGGGAAGGCGCTGACCGAGGCCGGACTGCATCCTGCGACCGGCGGCAACGGCCTCAGCGCCTGCTCGGGCGACATGCTGCTGGAGGCCCTCGTGGCCTGCGCCGGCGTAACGCTGAGCGCCGTGGCCACCGCCATTGGCGTCGACGTCAGGAAAGGCAGCGTGCAAGCTGAAGGCGACCTCGACTTCCGCGGCACGCTCGGCGTGGCGAAGGAGGCCCCGGTCGGCTTCAAGACCATTCGCCTGCGTTTCAAGCTCGACACGAACGCGTCCGAGGAGCAGCTCGCCACTTTGCTCAAGCTGACCGAGCGCTATTGCGTGGTCGCGCAGTCCCTGCGCCAACCGCCCGAAATTTCAATCTCCCGCTGAACCTCGGCCGCCAGCTCGCCGAAGCCGCGCAGCGCTTCGCCGCCCGCGAAGCGTTCGCCGGGATTCGCTACAGCGATTACCTCGCCGCCGCGCATTCGGTCCGCGACGCGCTGGCCCGGGCCGGCCTCGCCGCCAGCGAACCCGTCCACGTCCGCATCTCGAACCATCCGCTCGACCTCGCGGCGTATGCCGGGGTGTGGCTCGCCGGCGGCGTCGTCGTGCCTTTGCATCGCACTTCGCCTCCCGGTGCCATCGCCCACGTGGCTTCCAAGACGCGAGCACGCTTCGAATGGGACGCCCTGCGCGCCCCGCCGCTCGAGATCCTGGCCAAGGATGCACCGCCCGCACGGCCGATCCTCGACGGCGCTGCGCTCGTCGTGTTCACGTCGGGCTCTTCGGGCATGCCGAAGGGCTCCGTCCTCTCGCACCGCGGCTTCATCGGCAAGCTGGAGGCGATCCAGAGCATGCTCGGCTTCAGCGAAACCGACCGCACGATGCTGGTGCTCAACATCACGTTCAGCTTCGGCATCTGGGTGGCGCTGCTCACTTTGCTGCACGGCGGCTGCGTGCTCGCGCGCGAGAAATTCTCGGCCACCGGCTTCCTGCGCGATCTGCGCGAATCGAGCGCGACGCAGGTCGCGGTGGTGCCGACGATGATGCGCAGCCTGATCCTCGATGTTCCCGCCGCGGAGCTGCGTTGCGAGGCTCCCGCGCTGCGCCAGGTGCTGATCGGCGGCGAGACGCTGGGCAAGGGCCTTGGCGAGACGCTGCGCGCGCTGTTTGCGCCGGCGCCGCTCATCGACATCTACGGCCTGACGGAAACGTCGACCTGCGACTTCTTCCTCATGCCGTCGGACCTGCCGCGATACGCCGGCTGCATCGGCCGCCCTTCTCCGGGCGTGCGCTTCCGCATCGAGGGCGACGACGGCGAGCTTCTGATCTCGAGCCCCTACCTGATGACCGGTTACCTGGACGAGCCTCAGCTCACGCCCATCAAGGACGGCTGGCTCGCCACGGGCGATCTCGCACGCGAGCGCGACCCCGGAGTGGTCGAGATCGTCGGCCGCAAGAAGGAGCTCATCTACCGCGGCGGAGCCAAGATCGCGCCGCTCGAGATCGAGTTCGCGTGCAGCGCGCATCCCAAGGTGGCGGCCGCGCTCGCTGTCGGGCGTCCCGACGAACGGCTCGGCCAGCGTATCCATGCCCTGATAGTCCCGCGAGAGCCGGGCCTCACGCCGGCGGAGGTGTATGCCTTCCTCGGCACGCGCCTGGAGCGATACAAGTTGCCCGATGTGCTCTACTTCGCGCGCGAGCTGCCGGCGGGGCGCACGGGCAAGGCCGACCGCGGGCGCTTTGCCGCGATGCTGGAGGCAAAC
>DASSPL010000353.1:0-7800 GCA_035699685.1 Burkholderiales bacterium
GTCGATGGACGGTACCGAGATCGAGATCCTGGGCCTCATCGCCGGACGCCGCGAGCGGCGCCCGCAGCGCGATCTTGCCGCGCTGGCGCAGCTCTTCCGCCGCCTTTCCACCTGCAGCGCCGTCGAGGCCGACGAAACCGAGGATCGCATCTGGAGCGCGTGGATGCACCATCCCCATCGCGCCGCCGCCGCGGCGCTCGAAGCGGCCACGCGCGACATTGCCGCCAAGCGCTACGACATCGCCGAGACGCGGCTCACGCTCCTCCTGCGCGCCGCGCCCGCGTATGCCGAGGCCTGGCACAAGCGCGCCACGCTTTACTACCTGCTGGGGCGAGACGCGGAATGCCTGCACGACATCCGCCGCACGCTAGAGCTCGAGCCGCGCCACTTCGCCGCCATGCTGCACTTCGCCGAGATCATGCTCGGTGAAGGCGCGGGCGACGACGCGCGCTTCGTGTTCGCCGCGGCGCTCACCCTGCACCCGCATCTGCCGCGGGCGCGCGACGCGCTCGCTGACAAAGCCTGACCGGGGTCCCCGCGGGCCCTGCAGGCGCCGAATATAATCGGCGCCCATGGACGAAAGCAGCCTCAAGGTCACGGTGGCCCGTGACATCGAAGACCTGATTCCCGTGTTCCTCAAGAACCGCCAGAAGGAAGTCGATACGCTGCGCGTGGCGCTGGCCTCGGCGGATTTCGAGCAGCTGCGCCAGCTCGGCCACCGCATGAAGGGCGTCGGCAACTCCTACGGCTTCGACCACGTCTCCACGCTCGGCCACCACATCGAGCAGGGCGCCCGCAGCGGCGACCGCGCTTCGCTCGAGGCGACGATCTCGGAGTACGCGGACTACCTGTCGAAAGTGCAGATCGTCTACGAATGAGCCGCTTCCGTGTCCTGGTGGTCGACGACGACCCGGACATGATCGGCTTGCTCACGGCCATGATCGCCGCCGAGGGCATGGCGGCGGATGCCGTGTCCGACGGCGACGCGGCCCTGGTCCACGCCATGGCGTCGCCGCCGGGCCTGATCCTCCTCGACGTCATCCTGCCCGGCATGGACGGGTTCGCGCTATGCGAGCGCCTGAAGCGCGAGCCGGCCACTGCGATGGTGCCGATCGTCCTGGTCACCGGGCTCGACGACCGCGAAAGCCGGGTGCGCGGCATACGTGCCGGCGCGGACGATTTCCTGTCGAAGCCGGTGCGCCGCGAGGAGCTCGTCGCGCGCGTGCAGACGCTGCGGCGGCTGCACGAGGTGCGGCGCGAGCTCGAGGCGGGCCGCCTTGCCGCCGAGGTCGCGCGCAAGGAGGCGCTGCGCAAGGCCTTCCAGCGCTACATCTCGCCGCGCCTCGCCGAGCGGATCATCGCCGACCTGGAGCATGACGGCACGCCGTTCGAGCGCCATGCCCAGCGCACGGGCGTGGTGGCGCTTTTCGCCGACCTGCGCGGCTTCACCCGCCTGGCCGAGGCGACCCAGGTGGCCGACGTGGTCGGCTTCCTGAACGAATACTTCGCGGTCCTCACGGAGGCCGCCTACCGGCACGAGGGCACCATCTTCAACATGGCCGGGGACAGCCTGCTGGTGGGATTCAACGTGCCTTTTCCCCAGCCCGACGCGGCGAAGCTCGCCTGCCGGGCCGCCCAGGACATGGCGGGCAGCGTGAAGCCGCTGCTCGAGCGTTGGAGCGCGGGCGGCGGCACGCCCACCGGGGTAGGTTTCGGCATGGCCGCCGGAGATGCCATCATCGGCAACATTGGCTCGCCCCATTACATGAACTACACCATCATCGGCGACGCCGTGAACGTCGCCGCCCGGCTGGTCGAGATGGCTCGCCCGGGCGAGCTGCTGCTGTCGCGCGCGGCGCTTCATGCCGCGGGCGACTGCGCCGCCGGCGCCGAGCCGCGGGGGCCGCTCGCGCTGCGCGGCCGCCGCGAGCCGGTCGAGGCATACGCCGTCAAGCTCTAGCCATGCGCGTCCTGCTCATCGACGACGATGCGGACCTTCGCAGCCTGCTCGCGCTTTACATCCGGCAGCGCTGGCGCGAGGCGGTGGTCGAGGAGTTCGACCCGCTGGTGCGGGAGTTTCCCGGCCCCGAGTTCCCGCTCGGCTCGTACGACGCGGTCATCCTGGACTACATGCTGCAGCGCGGTGACGGGCTGGAATGGCTTCAGCGGCTGAAGAGCCGCGCCGACTGCCCGAAGATCCTGTTCCTCACCGGCGCCGGCAACGAGATCATCGCCGTGCGAGCCATGAAGGCGGGCGCCGACGACTACCAGCGGAAGCAGGAGCTCACGCGCGAGAAGCTGCTCGCTTCCCTGCACGAGCTCACCGCCGGCGCCATGGAGCAGACGGCGTCCCCGGAGCTGGCCGCCCGGCTGGAGGGCCACAACCTCGGCGCCAAGATCCGCATACCCGGCATCAAGGTGCTGCGGCTGATCGGCGAGGGCGGCATGGCGCGCGTCTACCTCGCCTCCCGCGAAAGCGACGACGAGCCGCTGGTGGTGAAGATCCTGCGGCGCGAGGTGCTCGCCAACCGCTCGGCGCTCGAGCGGTTCATGGAGGAGTACTCGCTCGTCGAGCGCATCAGCAGCAAGCACGTGGCGCGCATCTACGGCCACGGCAACGTCGAGGACCACGCGTACCTCGTGATGGAGTTCTTCGAGGGTGGGGACCTGAACAAGCGGCTGTCCGGCAATCCGATGCCGGCGGACGAGGCGATCAGCATCTTCCGCCAGCTGATGTTCGCGCTCGGCGACATCCACGAGAAGGGCATCCTCCACCGGGATCTCAAGCCGCAGAACCTGATGTTCCGCGAGGACGGCACGCTCGCCATCCTCGACTTCGGCATCGCCAAGCAGATCGACGCCGTCGACCGCACCGGGCACGGCGAGGTGCTCGGCACGCCGCGCTACATGAGCCCGGAGCAGGTGCAGGGCAGGGTGCTGGACCTGCGCACCGACATCTACAGCGCCGGCGTGCTCCTGTACCAGATGCTCACCGGGCGGCACCTCTACGAGGGCGACACCGCGCTCGAGGTGGCGCTGCACCACGTCAACACACCGCCGCCCGCCCTGCCGGAGGAGCTCTCGCCCTACCAGCGGCTGATGGACAAGCTGCTCGAGAAGGACCGCGACGCGCGCTTCCGCAACGCCGACGAGGTGATCGGCTTCCTCACCCGCCGCTTCCAGCAGGGCGACCCCGACCGGACGCAGAAGCTCTGACTAAGGGAGCTTGGCCCAGATCGCGCGCAGCTGATCGGGCAGGTCCTTGGGAGAGAAGGGCTTGGAGATGGTGCCGGCCGCGCCGAGCGCCATCAGCTCGTCCATGTCGCGCTGCTGGGCCTTGGCGGTGATGAACACCACCGGCAGGGCGCTGGTCTGCGGGTCCTGCTTCATCTTGCGAAACAGCGTCGGCCCGTCCATGCCCGGCATCATCCAGTCCAGCATCACCAGGTCGGGCTTGAAGTTCTGCATGACGCCGATCGCCACCATGGGGTCGGTGACGATCTCGACGGTCATCTTGCCGACGCGCTCCAGCGACATGCGCACGATGCGCTGGATGTCCTCGTCGTCTTCCACGTAGCAGATCTTGTTGAGCGGTTTGTCAGGCATGGCGTGGCAGTTCGAACCAGAAGGTGGTGCCGCCCCCGGGGCGGTCGTCGAAGCCGATGCGGCCGTGCATCATCTCCACCAGGCGCTTGCAGATGGCGAGCCCGAGCCCGGTGCCGCCCTTCTGCCGCGAGGTGGTCGAGTCGGCCTGGTTGAACCGGCCGAAGATGCGCGGCCGGAAGGCTTCCGGGATGCCGGGGCCGCGGTCGTGCACGCCGACGCGCAGCGTGCCGGCGCGCTCCTCGGTCGTGATCTCGACCACCTGGCCTTCCGGCGAGAATTTGGCGGCGTTCGACAGCAGGTTGGTCATCACCTGCTGCAGGCGCTTGCGGTCGGCGCTGACCTCGGCGGCGCTGATCCGGCCGCGCGGCGCGAAGCGCACCTTGAAGCGGTCGGCGAAGCCCTTGTTGAGCAGCATCGACTCGCGCAGCAGCTCATCCACGCGGATGATTTCCGGGTTGAGGGTCAGCTTGCCCGACTCGATCTTCTCGATGTCGAGGATGTCGTTGATCAGGTCGAGCAGGCGCTGGCCGTTGCGCTCCGCCACCTCGGTGAGCTCGACCACGTCTTTCGGCACCTCGCCGAGCACGCCGGCGTTGATGAGCTGCAGCGAGCCGATGATCGAGGTGAGCGGCGTGCGCAGCTCGTGCGACAGCGTCGAGGTGAACTCGCGCTTCATGCGCTCGGCCTCGCGCTGCGCGGTGATGTCGCGGCCCTGGGCGATCACGGACAGGAGCTGGCCTTCGCGGTTGACGAGCGGCGTCACCGTCCATTCGCACACGATCGACAGGCCGTCGCGGCGCGGATTGCGCACCACCACGCCGGCGACGGGCTTGCGCGTGCGCATCAGCTCGGCCCAGTCGCGGTCGAAATCGCCGTGGTGCTGGGGCTGCACGATGATCTTCACGGTATGGCCGATGATCTCGTCGGCGGCGTAGCCGAACAGCAGCTCCGCGGCATGGTTCATCTCGCGGATGATGCCGTTCTCGTCGAGCTCCAGGACGGCGATCGGCGCCCGTTCGGCGAACAGGGCCAGCTTGCGGCCGCTCGCCTCGATCTGGCGGCGTGCCTCGTCGAGCTCGACCAGCTGCCGCGCATACGCGTGGCGCAGGCGGTAGCCCGACAGGAACACGTTGTTCAGCCGGTAGGCGATGGCCACGCTCACGCCGTAGAAGAGCGGGATGAGCAGCGCGATCTCGGCGAACAGGCGGTTGCCGAAGGTCGCCAGCACGTAGGTGAAGGGCAGGGCGATGGCGGCGGCATAGGCGGCGAAGATCGGCCACGACGCCGCGTACATCGGGATGCCGCCGGACATGACGCCGGCGAGAAGGAAGGCGAGGAACACCTGCCGCTCGTCGGCATGCGACGGGAAGAAGACGGCGGCGGCGAAGCCCCATACCGCGCCGGCGGCGAAGGCGCCGATGCCGATCCAGCGCAGCCACTGCGCCGCGTTCTGCACCTTGCGGGGGTCGTTGCGGTAGCCGAGGTACAGCATGCCGTGCAGCGCCACCACCAGTGCGACCAGCCCGCCCCAGAACAGCACCAGCTCGATGAAGCGACCCTCGCGCAGCTCGACGGCGGCGATCACGCCGATGGCGATGGTCGCGACCATGGCGAGCGGCAGCTGGCTGTAGAGCTGCTCGACGCGGTCGGCGCGCACCAGCGCCGGGTCGGCGCGCTCGCGCATGTCGCGCTCGGCGATGGCCGCAGCGCCGCGCTCGGCGCTCTCGATGCCGTTGGATAGATTGCTCATGGGCGCGGAAACCGCGCCCATTCTAAGGGCTTCTCAGAAACTCTTGCCGTTGCGTATCACGCCGACGGCAACGCCCTCGATCACCATCGCCTCGCGCCGCAGGTCGACTTCGATCGGCGCGAACTCGGGATTCTCGGCCTCGAGCTGCACGGCGTGGCCCCGCCGGCGCAGGCGCTTGACCGTCACCTCGTCGCCCAGCCGCGCGACGACGATCTGGCCGCTGCGCGCTTCCTCGGTCCGGTGCACGGCGAGCAGATCGCCTTCGAGGATGCCGGCGTCGCGCATCGACATGCCGCGCACGCGCAGGAGATAGTCGGCGCGCGGGGTGAACAGGTTCGGGTCGACCTGGTAGCGGCCCTGCACGTTCTCTTCGGCAAGGATCGGCGCCCCCGCCGCCACCCGGCCGACCACCGGCAGCTCGAGCAGCCGGCCGCCGCGGCCGGCCGTCCGGCCGTCGCGCACGCGGATGCCGCGCGACGAGCCCGCGGAGATCTCGATCGCGCCCTTCTTCTCCAGCGCGCGCAGGTGCTGCTCGGCGGCGTTCACCGAGCGGAAGCCCATCTTCTCGGCGATCTCCGCGCGCGTGGGCGGATAGCCCGATACCTCGGTCAGCTCGCGCACCAGTCGCAGGATTTCGGCTTGCCGCTCGGTCAAGGGTTCCATGAACTGGAATTATATACAGTATCAGAGAAGCCTGCTCTGGGCCGGCGCGGACTCCTCTATGAGGCTCGGGTCGTCGTTCTCGGGGCGGCTCACCCTCGGGCTCACCGGCCATGCCGCCATCCGCTCGGCGGGATACGGGGCCAGGAGCTCCGCGTCGGGGCGCTCCAGCCACGCTGCGTAATCCTCCGGCTTGATGATCACCGGCATGCGGTCGTGGACCGGCTCCATCACCTCGTTCGGCGTGGTGGTGATCAGCGACACGCTGCGGATGCCCTGCCATAGCGCGGTGATGCCGGCGAGCGCGAAGAGCTCCGCATCCTTGGGCTTGAAGTACCACGGGTGCTTGCGGCCCGCGATGGTCTGCCACTCGTAGAAGCCGCTCGCCGGCACGAGGCAGCGCCACTGCCGGAACGCGTCGCGGAAAGCCGGCCGCTCCTCGATCGACTCAGCGCGCGCGTTCGCCAGCTTGTTGCCGATCGCCGGGTCCTTCGCCCAGTGCGGAATCAGCCCCCAGCGATGCTGCCTTGCTCCTCGCGGCGTGATGACGAGGATGTCGCCGCCGGGGCAGATGTTGTAGCTGCGCTTGAACTGAGGAGCAGCGGCCAGGCCGAACTGCAGCGCGACGACGTCGGGGTTGGCGTGGAGCGCGTAGCGGCCGCACATAGAGGCGAGGGTACAATGCGGCTCGGATGATCATCCAGTCGCTGCTCGACACCGACCTCTACAAGTTCACGATGATGCAGGTGGTGCTGCATCACTTTCCGGGCGCGCAGGTCGAGTACAAGTTCAAGTGCCGCACGGAAGGCGTCGACTTTCGGCCGTACCTGAAGGAGATCCAGGCCGAGGCCGACGCGCTGGCCGGCCTGCGCTTCCGTGACGACGAGCTGCGCTACCTGCGTTCTCTCCGCTTCATGAAGTCGGACTTCATCGACTTCCTCGGGCTGTTCCAGTTCAATACCAAGTACGTCCGCATCGCCCAGGGCGAGCGGCCCGGCGAGATGGACATCACCATCCGCGGGCCGTGGCTGCACACCATCCTGTACGAGATCCCGGTGCTCGCCATCGTGTCGGAGGTGTACTTCCGCAACACGCAGCCGCGGCCGGACTTCGCCGAGGGCCGGCGCCGCCTGGCCGCCAAGATCGGCCAGGCGCGCGCAGTCGAGCCCGAGCTCGGCTTCAAGATCTCCGACTACGGCACGCGGCGGCGCTTCTCGCGCGACTGGCAGGAGGAGGTGCTGCAGACCTTCAAGCGCGAGATCCCGCAGAACTTCGCCGGCACCTCGAACGTCTGGTTCGCCATGCGCAACAACCTGACGCCGCTCGGCACGATGGCCCACGAGTACATGCAGGCCTGCCAGGCGCTGGGCCCGCGGCTGCGCGACTCCCAGACCTTCGCCTTCGACAAGTGGGCGCAGGAGTACCGCGGCGACCTCGGCATCGCGGTGGCCGACACCTACGGCACCGACGCCTTCCTGCGCGACTTCGACATGTACTTCTGCAAGCTGTTCGACGGCGCGCGCCACGACTCGGGCGATCCGTTCAACTGGGGCGAGCGGGTGATCGAGCATTACCGCAGGAACCGGGTCGATCCGCGCACCAAGACGCTGATCTTCTCCGACCAGCTCACCGTGCCGATCGCGATCCAGATCGCGCGCCGCTTCCACGGCCGCGCGCTGACCGCGTTCGGCATCGGCACCAACCTGACGAACGATCTCGGCTACGAGCCGATCAACATCGTCATCAAGATGACCGAGTGCAACGGCCAGCCGGTGGCCAAGGTA
>DASSPL010000354.1:0-8807 GCA_035699685.1 Burkholderiales bacterium
TCCGCAGGGCCAGGCGCGCGAGGCGCGCACGCCGAGCCCGAGCGATCTCGCCACCGAGCGCCCGCGCGTCGACGGCGACCGGCGCACGAGCGAGATGCAGGACCCGCGCAGCGCCGGTGCCGGCGGCACGACCCCGGTGCCGAGCCCGAGCGACCTGTCGAGTCCGCGCTAGTTCGTATACTGGCGGCGTGCCGACCATCGCCGAATCGGAAGTCGAGCTCACCGCCGTGCGCGCGCAGGGCGCCGGCGGGCAGAACGTCAACAAGGTGTCGAACGCCGTGCACCTGCGCTTCGACATCCGCAAGTCGTCGCTGCCCGAGGACCTGAAGGAGCGGCTGCTGCGCTTCGGCGACAACCGGGTGACGCGCACCGGCGTGATCGTCATCAAGGCGCAGAGCCACCGCAGCCTGGAGATGAACCGCGAAGAGGCCCTGGCGCGGCTCAATTCGCTCGTCGCCGCGGCGGCTCACATCCCGAAGAAGCGGCGCGCCACGCGCCCAACGCGCTCGTCGCAGGTGCGGCGCGTGGAAGGCAAGAAGCGCCGCGGCCAGATCAAGGCGCAGCGGCGCAAGTCGTTCGATTTCTAGCGGCTATTTGAGGCCGAGCAGCTCGACCTCGAAGAGCAGCGTGGCGTTCGGCGGGATGACGCCGCCGGCGCCGCGCGAGCCGTAGCCGAGATCCGGCGGGATGGTGAGCTTGCGCTTGCCGCCGATCTTCATGCCGGTGACGCCCTCGTCCCAGCCGCGGATCACCTCGCCACGGCCGAGGGAGAACATGAACGGCTCGCCGCGATCCTTGCTCGAATCGAATTTCTTGCCGTCGGTCAACCAGCCGGTGTAATGGACGCTCACGCGCTGCCCCGCGCTGGCCGCGTTTCCGCTGCCGACAACTAAGTCCTCGATGACCAGCCCGCTCGGCGTTTTAATCGAAGTCATGGCACCCTTTCATAATAAGAACAATTTTACGGAGTCGATGTGACACCCGCCGAAGCGCTCGACAAGGTCGTCGCCGCGGTCGAGGCCGAGGGGCTGCGGCTGCGGGCCGAGTTCTATGCGCCGCAGGGCCCGCGCGGCCGCCGCGGCAGCTGCCCCGCCGACCGTGAGATCGAGGAGCGGCTGCAAGTGGCGCTGCAAGCGCTGATCCCGGCGCGCTTCTGCGGCGAGGAATGCAGCGCGACCCCCGGGACGCTCGACGGCTGGGTGTGGCTGGTCGACCCGCACGACGGCACCTTCGAGTTCACCGCCGGCCGCCGCGGCTCCGCCGTCTCGGTGGCGCTGCTGCGTAACGGCGAGCCGGTGCTCGGCGTGGTTCATGCGCCGGATGCGCCCGACTGCGGTGCGGACACCATTGCCTGGGCCGAAGGCGCGGGTCCGCTCCGGCGCAATGGCAGGCCTATGGACATCAACCTCGCGGCCGAGAACCCGGTCCCGGGGAAACTGGTATGGGCGACGGCCTCGGCCGCCCAGCGTCCCGGGATGTGGTCGCGCGCCGTGCTGCCGGCACGCTACGTCGCCATGCCGAGCATCGCCTATCGCCTGGCGCGCGTCGCCGCGGGCGACGGCATCGCCACGGTGTCGATCCACGCCGTGCACGAGTACGACATCGCCGCCGGCATGGCGCTGGTGCGCGCAGCCGGCGGAACGCTGGTCGACGCGCAGGGCACCGAGATCCGCCTCGAGGGCAATCCGGAGCGGCGCGTCACCGGCTGCTTCGCCGGCGCGCCGCGGGCGGTGCAGCAGCTTGCGAAATTCGACTGGACGCTGCTCGACACCGAGCCGCGCCGCGAGCCGCGCGTGCCCCTGGGCTTCCCGAGGAGCGACGATGCGCGCCTCGCGCGCGCGCAGGGCGCGCTCCTCGGCCAGGTGATCGGCGACAGCCTCGGCTCGCGCGTCGAGATGAAGCCGGCGGCGGAGATCGCCGAGCGATTTCCGGGCGGCGTGCGCGAGCTCGGCGACGGCGGGGTGTACCACACGATGGCCGGACAGCCGACCGACGACAGCGAGATGGCGCTGGCGCTCGCGCGCAGCATCTTGCGCGAGCGAAAGTACGACGCCGAGAGGGTCCTCGACGGCTATCGCGCGTGGCTCACCTCACGGCCGGTGGACGTCGGCGTCACCACCGAGCGCGGCCTGCTCGGCCTCAATACCACCGAGAGCGAGTCGAACGGCTCGCTGATGCGGGTCTCGCCGATCGGCATCTGGGCCGCCGGCGACCCCGCGCTCGCCGCGCGCACCGCGCGCGACGACTCGGCCCTGACCCATACCGGCGCGGCCTGCCTCGAGGCGTGCGCGGCGTATTGCGCGGCGATCGCCGCCGGCATTGGCGGCGCCGACCGCGAGGGGATGATCGAGGCGGCCCTCGCGCACGCCAAGGGCCCGGCGCATGAAGCAGTTAAGCGCGCGGCGAAGGGCATCGCCCCGCCCGACTACTTCACCCATATGGGATGGGTGCTGGTGGCGCTGCAGAATGCGTTCTGGTGCCTCAAGCACCTGGAGTTCGAGGAAGCCCTGGTCGAGACCGTCGGCCGCGGCGGCGACACCGACACCAACGCCGCCATCGCCGGCGCGCTCCTCGGCGCGCTGCACGGCCGCTCGGCGATCCCGCGGCGCTGGATCCTGCCGGTGCTCGCCTGCCGGCCGCTTCCCGAGGCCGGCGCCCTTCGTCCGCGCCCGGTCGAGTACTGGCCGGACGACGTGCTCGAGCTTGCTGAAGCTCTCCTGCTGATTCGTTAGACTCTCCCGCAGGGGAGGGAGCATGGCGCCGGAAATTCTGGCGGCGATGGTGGGCCTCGCGGTGGTGCTGCCCGCGATCTGGCTCTATAACCGGCTGGTCTCCGACCGCAACCTCGTGCGGCAGGGATTCGCGGACATCGACGTGCAGCTCAAGCGGCGCGCCGACCTCGTGCCGCAGCTGGTCGAGGCGGTGCGCGCGTACGCGGCGCACGAAAAGGCGCTCCTCACCTCCGTCGCCGAATTGCGCTCCGCCGCCCTCGCGGCGCCGCAGCTCGCCGAGCGCTTCGCGCGCGAGCGCCAGCTCGGCGAGCGGCTCGACCGGCTGGTGCTCCTGCAGGAAAGCTATCCCGCGCTCAAGGCCGACGCCAGCTTCCGCGACCTGTCCGCGAAGCTGGTCGAGATCGAGGACCACCTCCAGTACGCGCGGCGCTTCTACAACGGCGCGGTCAAGCAGTACCTGACGCGAATCGAGCAGTTCCCGGACGTGATCGTGGCGAAGCTCTTGCGCTTCGAGCCTATGCCGTTCTTCGAGACGGCGGATCGGCAGGCGGTGAAGGTGGCGCTGTGAGAGCCCTGGTGTTCCTGGCTCTTATGGCGGCGAATCCGGTGGGCGCGCTCGAGCGCGTCATCGACTTCCACAGCTCGATCCGCATCAGCGCCGACGGTGTCCTCACCGTCACCGAGCGCATCGTGGTGCAGGCGGAGGGCCGCGACATCCGGCGCGGCATCCTGCGCGATTTCCCGACCGATTACCGCGACCGGCTCGGCAACCGCGTCAACGTGCCGTTCGACGTGATCGAGGTGAAGCGCAACGGCGCGCGCGAGAACTGGGCGCTCGAGCGCCTCTCGAACGGCGCGCGCATCCGCATCGGCCGCGGCGACGTCACGCTGCCGCACGGCGAGCACGTCTACGAGATCACCTACCGCACCGCGCGGCAGATCGGGCATTTCCCCGACCACGACGAGCTGTACTGGAACGTCAACGGCAACGGCTGGACGTTCGCCTTCGACCATATCTCCGCCGAGGTGCGGCTGCCGAAGGCGGTGCCGGCCGGCGAGCTGCGCGCCGAGGCGTACACCGGGCCGCAGGGCGCGCGCGGCCGCGATTACCAGCAGATGATCCGCGACGGCGCGGTCGGCTTCCGATCGACGGCGCGCTTCGGGCCGTACACGGGAATGACGATCGTGGTCGGCTTCCCCAAGGGCGTCGTGCGCGAGCCGGGCTTCTCGACGCGCGCCGGCTGGTTCCTGTCGCAGAACCGCGGCATCGGCGCCGGGCTCGCGGGCCTCGCGCTGATGCTCGGCTTTCTTTACTGGCGCTGGCACCTCGTCGGGAGGGATCCGCGCGCCGGCCCGAGATTCCCGCGCTACGAGGCGCCGAAGGGGCTGAGCGCCGCGGCGGTGCGCTTCATCGACAAGCAGGGCTACGACAACCGCTGCTTCGCCGCCGCGCTGCTCGGGCTCGGCAGCCGCGGCTACCTGCGGATCAGGCAGCGCACCGACGGCTACGAGGTCGAGCCGACGAACAAAAGCGTGGATCTGCTGCCGGGGGAGCGCTCGATGGCCGCGCTCGCCGCGCGCAGCCGCGTCATCGGTTCGACGTACGACGAAACCGTGAAGGAAATGCGCGGCCTGCACGAGCGCGAGCTCAAGCTGCTGCACGAGGAGCAGACGTTCAGCAGGAACCGCGGCTCGATCTTCTTCGGTTTCCTGCTCGGCGCGGGCGCCGTGGGCGCAATGGTGCTGATGCAGGCCTCGTTCGTCATGATCGCCACCGTGGCGGTCGTGGCGACGGCGCTGCTGGCGGCCTTCTGGCACTGGCTGCCGGCGTACTCGGTCGCGGGCCGGCGGCTGCAGGACGAGATCGAGGGCCTGCGCCTGTACCTCGGCGTCGCCGAGCGCGACGAGCTGGCGCGCAAGAAGGCGCCGCCCAGGACGCCGGAGGAATTCAGCCGCTTCCTGCCCTATGCGTTCGCGCTCGACGTGGAGAAGACCTGGGCCGACCGCTTCGCGCTGGCGCTTGGCGCCGCCGCGGTCGCGCAGGCCGTGCAGGGCTGGTACCAGTCCTCCGAGAGCGGCCGCGACCTCTCCCTGTCGCGGCTGACGGAATCGGTCTCCTCGCTCGGCGACACGATCAGCGCCGCCTCGACCCCGCCCGGCTCGAGCTCCGGCTTCTCCGGCTCCGGCGGCGGCTCGTCCGGCGGGGGCTCCTCGGGCGGCGGCGGCGGCGGAGGCGGCGGCAGCGGTTGGTAAACTCGCCGCACTCATGAGCCGCAGGTACCGCATCGGTCTCGCGCTGGGCTCCGGCTCGGCCCGCGGCTGGGCGCACATCGGCGCGATCCGCGCGCTGGAGGAAAACGGCGTCAAGCCGGACCTTATCTGCGGCACCTCGATCGGCGCGCTGGTCGGCGCGGTCTACGCCTCGAACCAGCTCGACCAGCTCGAGTCGTGGGTCACCGGCCTCGCCTGGACCAAGGTGGTGCGCCTGATGGACATCACCTGGAAGGGCGGCCTGATACGCGGCCAGCGCCTGTTCAACCTGTTCCGCGCCACCTTCCGCGACCTGGACATCTCCGAGCTCGAGATGCCTTTCGGCGCGGTCGCCACCGAGCTCAGCTCGGGCCGCGAGATCTGGATGCGGCAGGGCAAGCTGCTCGACGTGGTGCGCGCCTCCTGCGCGATGCCCGGCCTCTTCACGCCGGTGGTGCGCAACGGCACGATCCTCGTCGACGGCGGCCTGGTGAACCCGGTGCCGGTGTCGATGTGCCGCGCGCTCGGCGCCGAGGTGGTGATCGCGGTCGATCTTTCCTGGGGCAAGCTCGGCCCCTACCGCAACCGCGGGCGCGAGCTGCCGGCGAAGGCGGACGAGCCGGGCTGGTTCGATCGCCTGCGCCCCGGCTGGCTCGGCACGGTGCGCGGGAAGGACGACGTGCCGAGCATCCCGTCGATCTTCGAGGTATTCAACACCGCGCTCGACATCGTCGAGCAGCGCGTCGCGCGCAGCCGCCTGGCCGGCGATCCGGCCGATGTGCTGATCACGCCGCTGCTGCCCGACTTCGGCACCATGGAGTATCACCGCGCGAAGGAAGCCATCGCCGAGGGCCGCGCGGCGGTCGAGCGCATGCTGCCGCTCATCAAGCAGGTCATCCTGCAGTAGATGGAGCTCACCTGGCCGGTGGCGCTCGCCGTCCTCGGCGCCGCGCTGCTGCATGCCTCCTGGAACGTGCTGGTCAAGGCCGGCGGCGACAAGGACCTCGAGACCATCAACATCGCCGTGGGATCGGGACTGGTCGCGCTCATCGCCGCGTTGTTCCTGCCGGCGCCCGCGGCAGCCTCCTGGCCGTGGGTTGCGGCTTCGGCGTTCGTCCACATCCTCTATTTCGTCTTCCTCGCCGGCGCGTACCGCTGGGGCGAGCTTTCGTATGCCTATCCGGTGATGCGGGGCGGCGGGCCGATGATCGTCGCGCTGGTCGGCGCCCTGGCGCTCGGCGAAGTGCTGGCGCCGGGCGAGATGCTCGGCATCGCGATCATCTGCGCCGGCATCCTGGCCTTCGCCTCCGGGCGCCATGATCGCCGCGCGACCGCCTTCGCGCTGTCGAATGCCCTGGTGATCGCCGCCTATACCCTGATCGACGCGCAGGGCGCGCGCCTTTCAGGAGCGCCGCTCAGCTATACGGTCTGGTTCTTCGCCGCCAACGGCGCCGTGATCCTCGCCTACGGCTACCTGCGCCGCGGCCGCGCGGTCGGCGCCTATTTCGCCGCCAACTGGAAGCGCGCCGTCGTCGGCGGCAGCTGCGCCGTCGGCGCGTATGGCATCGCGCTGTGGGCGATGACTCGCGCGCCGGTTGCAGTGGTCGCCGTGCTGAGGGAAACCTCGGTGGTCTTCGCCGCGGTCATCGCCTATTTCGTGCTGAAGGAAAAAATGACGCGCCGGCGGCTTCTGGCCACCGGCGCGGTGATGGCAGGACTTGTGATTCTGCGGATCTAGACGGGCTGCAGCTTGCCGTCGTGGTAGCGCACGCGGTTGCCCTGCTGCCAGAACGGCTGCTGCTCGCTCTTGAACACCTGGCTCGTGCCGTCGTCGTAGCGCACGGTCATTTCCCAGACCTTGGTGGCGCGCGCCTTCTTCTCGATCTGGTGGCCGACCACCGCGCCGCCCGCGGCGCCGAGGATCGTGACCAGCTTGTTGTTGTTGCCGATGTTGTGGCCGAGCACCGCGCCGAGCGCGCCCCCGCCGACCGCGCCGACGCCTTTCGCGTCGCCTTTTTCCTCGATCTCACGCACCGATTCCACCGTGCCGACCAGGCCGGGCTTCACCTCGGGCTTCGGCGTTTCGACCGCGGTCGCCGGCGGCGGAGCGATCACGGCAGCCGGCGCCTGCGCCACGGTCGCCGGGAAGTCGTTATAGGCGGCCGGCTGGGCCGGCTTCGCTACGACTTTCTTCACCGGCTTGGGCTTCGGGGCCGGGGCGGGCTCGATGACCGGCGCCGGCGCCACCTTGGGCGCCGGTGCCTCGAGGACCGCCACGGCGGATTCTTCCTTGGCCGAGCCCTTGGAATGCGGCAGCAGCCCGGTGATCGCGGCCACTCCCACGGCCGAAAAGACGGTCAGCGAAACCGCGGCTACGGTGAGCAGCGGATGCAGGCCTTTAGTGTTGGTTTCCATCGCGTTCTCCTGTGTTGATGGGCACAGGTTAGTCACGCGGCCCACGGGCTGCCGTGAGCATTGGTTACCAAACGTAAATGGGGTCAGATCAACATTTCCGGGCAACCGGATATGCCTTTTTCCAGTGTCCAATAATGTTGATCTGACCCCCTTAAGCCCCCCTTAGGACTCGGGGCGCATGTGGGGAAAGAGGATTACGTCACGGATGCTGGGGCTGTCGGTGAGGAGCATGACCAGGCGGTCTATGCCCAGGCCGGCGCCGGCCGCGGGCGGCATCCCGTATTCGAGGGCGCGGATGTAGTCGGCGTCGTAGTACATCGCCTCCTGGTCGCCGGCCTCCTTCTGCTTCACCTGCTCGAGGAAGCGCGCCGCCTGGTCCTCGGGATCGTTCAGCTCGGAGAAGCCGTTGGCGATTTCCTTGGCGTCGATGAAGAGCTCGAAGCGGTCGGCGAGCTCGGGGTCCGAGTCGCGCCGCCGCGAGAGCGGGGACACCTCGGCGGGGAACTCGGTGAGGAAGGTCGGCTGGACCAGGTGCTTCTCGCCGACGGTCTCGAACAGCGTGAGCTGCAGCGAGCCCCAGCCCTGGCGGTCGCTGTGCTCGACGCCGCGCTTCTTCAATTCCCGGGATAGGAGCGAGCGGTCCCGCAGGTCGCCTTCGATTCCCTCGCGGCGCAACGCCTCGGCGATGGAGAGGCGCACGAACGGCTTGCCGATTTCCAGTTTTTTGCCCTGGTACTCCACGACATCCTGGCCCGCCGCGGTGCGTATCAGCCGCTCGGTCAGGTCCATCATGTAGTTCCAGTCCTGGTACGCGCAGTACCACTCGAGCATGGTGAACTCGGGGTTGTGGCGCGTCGAGATGCCCTCGTTCCTGAAGTTGCGGTTGATCTCGAACACGCGCTCGATGCCGCCGACCACCAGGCGCTTGAGATAGAGCTCGGGCGCGATGCGCAGGAAAAGCTCCATGTCGAGCGCGTTGTGGTGGGTCCTGAACGGCCGCGCCGCGGCGCCGCCCGGGATCGGCTGCATCATCGGCGTCTCGACCTCGAGGTAGCCCTCGGCGCGCAGCGCGTCGCGGATCGCCTGGATGACCTGGCTGCGGCGCAGGAACACGCCCTTGGTCTCCGGCGTGACGATGAGATCCACATAGCGCTGCCGGTACTTCATCTCCTGGTCGGCGAGGCCGTGGAACTTCTCCGGCAGGGGGCGCAAGGCCTTGGCGACCAGGCGGATGCTCTTCGCATTCACCGTGAGCTCGCCCTTCATCGTCTTGAACACCGCGCCCTCGGCGCCGACGATGTCGCCCAGGTCCCAGTGCTTGAAGTCCTCGTAGCCCGGCGTGTCCTGGGTGATGTAGACCTGGATGCGGCCCGAGCCGTCCTGCAGCGTGGCGAAGCTCGCCTTGCCCAT
>DASSPL010000355.1:0-3691 GCA_035699685.1 Burkholderiales bacterium
AGCGACGAGAGCTCGCCGTTATACTTTGGCGCCCCGTTCTGGATAAAGGATTGGCGCATCAATGGAAGTCGTGCCGGTCAAGGCGTTCAAGGACAACTATGTCTGGACGCTTCGCGATGAGCGCCACGCCGCGGTGGTCGACCCCGGCGAGGCGGCGCCGGTGCTCGACTATCTTTCGCGCGAAAACCTGCGCCTCGTCGCGATCCTTGCAACGCATCATCATCCCGATCATGTCGGCGGCATCGGCGAGCTGCTGGAAAAATTCCGCGTTCCGGTATTCGGGCCCAGGAACGAGCCGATTCCCACGCTCACGCAGCCGGTATCGGAGGGCGACCGCGTCGCCATCCCGGAGCTCGGCGTGACCTTCGACGTGCTCGACATCCCCGGGCACACGCGCGCGCACGTCGCCTATTATGGGGCAGGCGCCCTCTTCTGCGGCGACACGCTGTTCGCCTGCGGCTGCGGCCGGCTGTTCGAAGGCACCGCCGACCAGATGTACGCGTCGCTCTCCAAGCTCGCCGCGCTGCCTGACGACACCAAGGTCTATTGCGGGCACGAATACACCCTGGCCAACATCGGCTTCGCCCGGGCCGTCGAGCCCGAGAACCGTGCGCTCGGCGCGCGCGAGACGCGCGACCGCAAGCTGCGCGATGCGGGCAAGCCCACCTTGCCGAGCACCCTCGGCGACGAGAAGGCCACCAACCCGTTCCTGCGCTGCCGCGAGCCGGCGGTGATCGAGTCGGCGAACAAGTACCTGGGCTCGCGCGTAGCCGACCCGGTGCGGGTGTTCGCCGCGATCCGCGACTGGAAGAACCGGTTTTGATGCTGCGCGCGCTGCCTGCGATCCTGCTCATCGCCCTGCTCCAGGCGTGCTCGAGCTTGCCCAAGCCGGACGTCGAGCCGGCGGAAGCCGGTGCGCCGAGCGCCGCGAGCGAGAGCGCTCCGGCGCAGCCCGTCGTGCCGCCGCCGGCCGCGCCGGTTCCGGTGACACCGTCCGCGTCTTCCGAGGCGCCGGCCGCACCCCCGACCAGCGTGCCGTTCGAAGGCCCGCGCTCGGCCGTGAAGCCGCGTCCGCCCGTGGCGCTCGTCGACCGCACCGTGCCGCCGCAGGACCTCTGGCAGCGGATCCGCCAGGGCTTCGCGATGCAGGACCTCGACAACGCGCTGGTGCGCGAGAAGACCAACTATTACGCCGCGCGGCCGGAATACCTGCAGCGCATCTTCGACCGCAGCAAGATGTACCTCTACCACATCGTCGAGCAGCTCGAGAAGCGTGGCATGCCGACCGAGATCGCGCTGCTGCCGATGGTGGAGAGCGCGTTCAACCCGATGGCCTACTCGCGCGCGCACGCCTCCGGCCTGTGGCAGTTCATTCCCGGCACCGGCAAGCGCTTCGAGCTGCAGCAGAACTACTGGTACGACGGCCGGCGCGACATCGTCGACTCGACCAACGCCGCGCTCGACTACCTGCAGTACCTGTACGACATGCACAAGGACTGGCACCTCGCGCTCGCCTCCTACAACTGGGGCGAAGGCGCCGTGGCGCGGGCCATCGCCAAGAACCGCTCGGCGGGCAAGCCGACCGAGTATTCGCACCTGACCATGCCGCTCGAGACGCGGCACTACATCCCGAAGCTGCAGGCGCTGAAGAACATCATCAACAACCCCGAGCCGCTCGGCATCGTCCTCGACCCGATCCCGAACCAGCCCTACTTCGCCACCTACACCAAGCTGCGCGACATCGACGTGCAGCTCGCGGCCAAGCTCGCCGAGATGTCGGTCGAGCAGTTCATCGCGCTCAACCCCGGCTTCAGCCGGCCGATCATCCGCGCCTCGGTCACTCCGCGCATCGTGCTGCCGGCGGACAAGGTCGACGTGTTCCACGACAACCTGGCGAAGCTCGAGGGCGACTCGCTGGTCTCGTGGAAGACCTACAACCCCAAGCGCGGCGAGACCTTCGAGTCGATCGCGAAGAAGTTCGGCATGGGCGTGGCGCAGCTCAAGGAAGTAAACGGCATCTCGCACCGCACCAAGGCCCCGCCCAGCCTGATGGTCGTGCCGAGCAACGGCCGCGGCGCGGTCGCCATGAGCAAGCTGCCGATCATGTACGCGCCGCCGATCCCGATCACCTACCGGCGCATCTACCACACGGTCAAGCCGGGCGAGACGCTCGCCTCGATCGCCAAGCGCTACCGCGTGTCGCTCGAGGACATGAAGCGCCTCAACCCGAAGGGCGCCGTGGCCGGCCAGAAGGTGACCATGGAAGTCCGCTCCGCGGCGCCCAAGCCGAAGGCCAAGCCCCGCGGCAAGCCGCGCCAGGAAGCCAAGGGCACCCCCCGCAAGTAGCCCGAATTCCGTACCCGGTACGCAATTCAGGACGAGCTACTTCGGGGGGACGCCCTGCCCCTGAATGGCGCCGGGGACCACGATGACCTTCGCATCAGGACGCGGCGCAACGGCCGCCGGCCTGGGCGTATCGAGCCACGTTGCCGGCCGGGCGGGCGGCGGCTTCGGCGGCAGCTGAATCGCGCTTGCTTCCTCGGTCACGATGCGGTGATAGCCCTCGATGACCCCCTGCGGGGCGTTGAGCGCACGCCCGGCACACGGCGGGTCGAGCAGAAAGCGCAGAAAGTCGGCGCGCTCTTCCGGCGTGCGCTTGGACGTGGCCATGACGATTTCCTTCGGGCCAGGTCCATAGGGA
The DNA here is from genome assembly GCA_035699685.1 of Burkholderiales bacterium. Taxonomy (GTDB): domain Bacteria; phylum Pseudomonadota; class Gammaproteobacteria; order Burkholderiales; family SG8-39; genus SCGC-AG-212-J23. Next base: position 2,702 of record DASSPL010000355.1, read on the forward strand.
TGCCTCAGCTCCTCGAGTCCGCGCGCGTAGACGATATAGCCGCTGCGCGCCATGCCGGCGGTGATGAAGTTCGGCCCGTCGATCACGAACTCGCCCTTTTCGTCGGTGCGGGCGACCTCCTGGTACCGGCACGAGCTCGTGGCGTGCGCGGGGCTGGGAATGGTGATCGTCCACCACATGGTGACGTAGGCGTCCGCGACGGGTGACCGGCGCCACTGCTCGCGCCGCGCCTCCGGGTTCTCCACTCGTTCGACCTTGCCGCGCACCTCGGCCCGCGCCTGCATGCCGGCAAGCAGCACGCCGACGATCGCCAGCGACGCCAGGCGCCTCAAGCCGCTGCGATGCCGTTCAATCCCGCGGTGTCTCATTAGTGCGCGTGAAAGCGCTCGCCCGCTCATGCTCGATCGGCCGTATCTCGTAGGTCAGTCCGCAGGCAAGGCACGGGTTCTGCGCCGCGAGCGCGGCGGCCTCTTCGAGGCTCGCCGCCACGATGATCCAGTAGCCGCCGATCAGCTCCTTTGATTCGGTGAAGGGCCCGTCGGTGATGGAAAGCCTCGACACCACCTTGCCGCCGAGCCCGAGCCGCTGGCCGGGCTTCATCTTCCCCGCCGCCAGGTTAGCTTCGTACCAGGCATAGAAATCGTCGATCGCGCGCTGGATCACTTCCTTCGACAGGTGCCGGTCCCACCGTCCGCGGGACAGGACGAGATAGTCATTCATGCAATGCCCGCCTCGATCAGCTTGCGCGTGTAGTCCGACTTGGCGGCGGAGAGCACGGCCTCGAGCGGGCCGCTGTCCACCACGCGGCTGTCCTTCATCACGATCACCCGGTGCGCCATGGCGCGCACGACGTCGATGTCGTGCGTCACCAGGATGTAGGACAGGCCGTACTTCTTCTGCAGCTCGGCGAGCAGCTCCAGCACCTGCTTCTGGATGGTGACGTCGAGCGCGCTGGTCGGCTCGTCCAGCACCACGATTTTCGGCTTCACG